>NZ_JBIAQF010000014.1:0-162801 GCF_042888885.1 Streptomyces sp. NPDC002742 | reverse complement strand
GGGCGGTCGCGCGCGGGGGGGGCGGGCGGCCCCGCGCCCGCCCCCGCGCCCCGGCGCGGCCCCCCGGGGGGGGGGGCGGCCGGGGGGGGGGGGCCGGGGGGGGGGGGGGGGCCCCGCCCCGCCCCCCCCCTTCTCGCTTGTCCCCGGCGGTGACACGAGCCGGTCTTCTCGGGCTTGTGAACCGGTCCTCCCCGGGCTTGTGAACCGGCTCTTCACGTGCCGGTGGACGTTACACGAGCCGGCCCGTTCGGTCGTGCGAGCCGGCTTCTCGCGGCCAGGGGCCCGTTCTTCGCGGTCGCACGAGCCCGCTCGTCGCAGAGGCGCGAGCCGCCTGGTCCTACAGCGACGTGAGATGGCCCGAGTTGGGTTGCCGGGGCGCCAACGAGGGTTCGCAAGCCGCCGATCCCGGTTCGAGCGCCAGCACCGCGGCGACCGGGTGGTCGTCGTCCACGAGGATGTCCGGCGCGGCGTCCATCGGGGCCGCGGCCGACTCCGGTGCCGAGCGGGACAGCGTCACCACGCCCCATCCGGCGATCGACGCCCCCGTGAGCGCGAGCAGCAGGCCCGCCGCGCCGCCCTGGAGACGTTCGCCGAGCAGCGAAAGCCCGATCGCCGCCGCGGCAAGCGGGTTGGCGAGCGTCACGACGGCCAGCGGGGCACCGAGTCCGCCCTGGTAGGCGGTCTGCGACAGCAGCAGCCCGCCCGCAGCGAAGACGGCCACGAGCAGCGCCACCACGACGACTTGGGCGCTCAGCGGCGGGTCCGAACGGTCCGTGGCGGCCACCGTGACGGTCTGGGTGAGGGCCGACGCGACGCCAGAGGCGAACCCGGAGGCCGTGGCGTGCCGCAGGCCCGGCCGCGCACCCCGTGAGAGCCCGCCGATGACCACGGCGGTCGTTCCCGCGACGGCCAACGCCTGCGGCAGGCTCAGCACATCGTCCGGCGCGGGCCCGGACGCCGTGACGAGCAGCGCGGCGAGGCCGGTCAGCGTGAGCGCCGTACCGCGCCACTCGACCGAGCTGACCCGCCGTCCGGCGATCCGCGCGCCCAGCGGCACCGCCGCCACGAGCGTGAGCGCCCCGAGCGGCTGGACCAGCGTGAGAGTTCCGTACTTGAGGGCCGCGACGTGCAGCAGCGCGGCCGCGGCGTTCAGCGCCACCGACCACCACCAGGCACCGCGGGCCAGCAGGCGCAGTGTGCCGGAGCCTGCCGACCGGGCGGCCAGCCGCTCCTGGGCGACCGCCGCGGAGGCGTACGCGACGGCGGAGAAGAGGGACAGGACGACGGCGGTGAGCGTCGGGTTCATCGCCCCGCTCCCACGAGTTCGGGCAGATCCCGCACGGGGACCTCGGCGCGCTCGCGCGCCCGGCCGGACCCCACGGCCGTCACCGTCCGGTGCGGCGGACGGACCACGGCGAGGGCGACGCAGAGCAGCGCGGCCGCGACGATCGCGTCGAGCCAGTAGTGGTTCGCGGTGCCGACGATCACCAGCAGGGTGAGCAGGGGATGCAGCAGCCACAGCACACGAAGGCGCGACCGGGTCGCCGTGATCAGGCCGATCGCGACCATCAGCGCCCAGCCGAAGTGCAGCGACGGCATCGCCGCGAACTGGTTCGCGAGCGCGTCGGCCGCGGGGTGGGCCCCGTACACCGTGGGCCCGTACACCTGGCCGGTGTCGACGAGACCCGCCTCGGCGAGCAGCCGCGGCGGTGCGAGCGGGAACGCGAGGTGCCCGACCAGGGCGGCGGCGGTGACCAGGGCGAGGACCCGGCGGGCCCAGACGTAGTGACCGGGGCGTCGCAGGTACAGCCACACCAGGAAGGCGACGGTGGCCGGGAAGTGGACGGCCGCGTAGTAGGTGTTCGCGATGTGCACGAGTGTGTCGCCGTGCAACAGCGTGGCCTGTACGGCGCCCTCGCCGGGCATGCGCAGGGACCGTTCCCAGCCCCAGACTCGGTGCGCGTTGGCGAAGGCCTCGTCGGTGTGGCCGGTGGCCAGCAGGCGGCCGGCCTTGTAGACGGCGAAGAGGCCGGCGACCAGCAGCAGCTCGCGCAGGAGCGGCGGGCGCGCCGCGGTGTCGTCCGGGTCCGCGTGCGGGTGCGCCCGGGCGGGCGCGTCGTGTGACGCGGTCGCGGGTATGGCCGCGTCGGGCGGCTCCGGTTCCGAGGCGGACTCGGATGCGGACTCTGCAGGCTCGGTTCGGGAATCCATCCCCCGGCCCCCTTGCTGACGGTCTCGTGTCGGTCGGTGCGCGGTGAGCCCAGGACAGGATCCACTCGGCCTCCGTGGGGAGGGGTGGATCCTGTCCGAGGCTCATCGATACGGCAGTGTACCGATACGCGAGGGTACCGATACGGAGGCGTACCGGTACCCTCGCGTATCGATTACACTGAGCGCAAGACCGCACCGGTGTGAGCCGGATCGAGCGAGGAGAAGCGCCATGACGTCGCAGGCCGCGGACGGACCGGAGACGGTCGTCGCCTCGCGCCGCTCCAAGATCACGCCCGAGCGTGAGCAGGAGTTCTACGACGCCGTACTCGAACAGATCCGGGAGTGCGGATACGAGGCGCTCACCATGGAGGGCGTCGCCGCCAGCACCCGGTGCAGCAAGTCCACGCTCTACCGGCAGTGGAAGACGAAGCCCCAGTTCGTGGCCGCCGCGCTGCGCAACAACCGCTGTCCGCGGTTCACGGGGATCGACACCGGCTCGCTCGCCGGGGACCTGCGAGAGGCCGCCAGGGCCGCCGGCGAATGGTCGGCCAGGGACAGCACGCAGTTGCTGCAGGGCCTCGGGAACGCCGTGATGCAGGACAAGGAGCTCCAGCAGGCGCTCCGCGACGCTCTCGTCGAACCCGAGGTCGCCGAGCTGCGGCAGATGGTCAGCCGCGGCGTGGAGCGCGGCGAGGTCGCCGCCGGTCACCCGGCACTGGAGTTCATCCCGGCACAGATGCTCGGCGTTCTGCGGGTGCGCCCCCTCCTGGAGGGTCAGTACGCGGACGCGGCATATCTCACACGGTTCGTGGAGGCGGTCGTGCTGCCGACGCTGGGCCTCGCCTGATACTCAGGCCGCCGTCCGTGGGATGACCGGACATCGGCCTGTAACGCGCCGCACCGTGGGGACGGGGGCGGCGCGCACCCCCCGGCCGGGTGGGGTTCCCCTTGAGCGGAGGGGCGCTCCACCCGGCCGATCCATGTCCGGGATGCGCGGCGGTGGCGGTCCTAGACGTTCTGTCCGTTGCCGCCGGTCCCGGGCGCCACCTTGATGCCCTTGGTGATCGTGTCGATGACCGACAGCCGGGGGGCCTTGGAGCTGACGTCGACGCCGAAGCGGACGACGACGAGCGCGGCGGGGTCGGCGGGGGACGGGAAGACGAGCGATTCGACGTAACCGTCGTCGCCCTTGCTCGTCACGACCTTCCAGCGGACCAGATAGCCCTTCTCACCGGCCACCGTGACCGCCTTGGAGGCGAGCTGCGTGTGCGAGGTGATCGAGCCGTAGCCCTTGCCGTACGACTCGGCGGCGTTCTTGGGGATGTCCTCCTTGGCCGCCGCCTCCGCCGTCGTGGACTTCAGCTTCTGCGCCGTCGCCGGAGCCGAGTAGGCGCCGCCGCGCTGGCAGTTCTGCGTGGTGTCACCAGGGCATTTGTAGGCATCCTTGGTGGAGACCGCGGCGGTGCCCGCGCCGTTCCGGCCGGTCCAGCCGTCCGGGACCGGGATGCTGATGCCGTTGTAGACGTCCGTGGCGTAGCCGTCCTCGGTCTGCGGCTGACCCGACGTGCCCGGTGCCGGCGTCTGTCCGCCACCTCCGGAGCCTCCGGAGTCGCCGGGCGCACCGCTCGGACCGCCCGAGCCGCCCCGGCCGCCGCCCGGTCCGCCCTGGCCGTCCGGCCCGGAGGGGCCCCGGGAAGCCGCGCTGCCGCCGCCCCCGCTGTCGTTGGTCACCGCGTACACGACGCCGCCGATGCCCGCGAGGACGGCGATCGCCGCCACGACGGCTATGCCCGTGCGCAGCCCGCGCCGCGGGCCGGCCGGGGCGTGCGGCGGATACGGTCCCGCCTCCGGCGGGTATGCCGGTGGACCCCATACGGCCGCCGACCCGACGGGGCGGATCTGGTCCGTCCATGCCTTACCGTCCCACCAGCGCTCGGTGGCGGGAGCGTCACTTGTCTGCCCGGGGTCGGGATACCAGCCGGGGGGAGTCACCTGCGTCATGGGCCAACCGTATGAGTCCAGGGTGAAAAGCGGATGAGAGGGGCTCCCTCCGACGCCGGCCGGAGGCCCGCCAGAGTCGCCCGGGGATCGCCCGGGGACCGCTCCGGGACCCGGCGCGGGCATGGCCAGGACGTCGACACCTCCACCGGACGGATGAAGAACGCCAGTGCCAAGAGCGCGTACGTCTCATGTGCGCCTCGGGCCGGCGGCCGCCCTCCAGGGTGATGAGGCGGTCCGCGACGACCATCCGCGCAGGAGCCGTGACGCCGAACTCGTACCGGGCGGCGAACTTGCCCGCGGAGCCGGCGAGCGGGGTTCCGCGGGAGCACCGGAACGGAGGGCGCGCAGGTCACGGTCGCGCGCGGGGGCGCTCGTGCCGGTCCCTCCTCAGGTGTGCGAGGGCCGGTCGATCCCCGGCCCGGCGGCGCGAACGAAGGCGGGACATTACCTTTATTTTCCGCGCAGTTGACTGTCGACACCTTTCACCCGGGACCGTCCGGCATCCGGTGGCGTCGCCTTCGCGACATCGCCGTCACTCGTCCCGGCAACTGCTGCCGGGTCCCGCCTCCACCGTGCCTTCCAGGAGGCTAGGCTCATTGCAGTTACGTCGTTTGGGCGACCTGGGGAGGTAGCGGGATGACGGAGGCACGGCCCGGAACGGTCGCCTCGGCTTCCCTGTGGGAGCGCGATGAGGAGGTCGCCACCTTAGAGGAGGCGATCACCGCGCTGCGCGCGGACTCCGCGACCTCGGGCACCCTGCTGGTGCTCAGCGGCGAGGCGGGGCTCGGCAAGACGGCCCTCCTCGCCGAGACGCGCCGCATCGCGGAGAGCAGGGGCTGCGCGGTGTGGTCGGCGCGCGGCGGCGAGACCGTCACGTCCGTCCCCTTCAACGTCGTACGGCAGTTGCTCCAGCCGGCCCTCGTCTCGCTGCTTCCGGAGGAGGCACGCGAATATCTGGGCGACTGGTACGACATCGCCGGCCCCGCGCTGGGCATAGCCGAGCCAGGAGACCGGCAGCCCGACCCGCAGGGCGTCTGTGACGGCCTGGTCGCCGCGGTGCGGCGGCTGGCGAAGCGGGACTGGCCGCTCGTCCTGCTCATCGACGACGCGCACTGGGCCGACCAGGAGACCCTGCGCTGGCTCGCCGCGTTCGCCGAGCGTCTCGACGACCTGTCCGTCCTCGTCGTGGTGGCCCGCAGGCCCGGCGGGGTCACCGGCGAGAGCGCCCGGCTGCTCGACGTCGTGGCAGACGCGGCCGGTCCGATCTCCACCCTGAGCGCGCTGACCCCGGCCGCCACCGAGGGACTCACCCGGGCCACGCTCGGCGAGCACGCCGACGCGCCCTTCTGCCGCGAGGTGTGGGCGGTCACCGGCGGCAACCCGTACGAGACCGTCGAACTCCTCGCCAAGGTCCAGGACAGCGAACTGGAGCCGGGCGAGGGCTCGGCCGCAGAGCTGCGCGACCTGAACCGTTCCGCCCGTGGCCGTGGACTCGTCGCCCGCCTCGAAGGCCTCGGCATCGACGCCACCCGTTTCGCCTGGGCGGCCGCCATTCTCGGCACCGGCATCTCCCTCGACCTCGCCGCCCAACTCGCCGGCATGCCGGACGACGAGGCCTCCCGCTGCGCCGAACTGCTGGGCGCGGCCCGTATCTTGACGGCGGCCGGATCCGAGAACGGCCACCGGCCGGACGGTGACCTGGAGTTCGTGCACCCGCTGATCGCGACAGCGGTCTACCGCTCGATCCCGGACGCCCTGCGCACGGCGATGCACGGTCAGGCGGCCTGGGCGGTCACCGAGTCCGGACGCGGTGCGGCCGCGGCCTCCCGTCACCTCCTCGAAGTGCATCCGGACGACGATCCCGAACTCGTCGAGCAGATGCGCGACGCGGCCCGCGAACACCTCGCCGTGGGCGCCCCGGACGCGGCCCGGCGCTGTCTGGAGCGCGCTCTGAAGGAGCCGCCGCTTCCCGAGGTGCACGCGCGCGTGCTCTACGAGCTGGGCTGCGCCACGCTCCTGACCGCGCCGTCCACGACCATCAGCCATCTGCGTGCCGCGCTCGAACGGCCCGGCCTGGAGGACACGGAACGGGTGGACGCCGTGTTCCGGCTCTCCCAAGCGCTGCTCCACAACAACCAGTTGGACGAAGCCGTCCGCACGGTCGACGCAGAGGTCGACCGGCTCGAACCGGGACCCGCCCGGATGCGGCTCCAGGCCGTGCACTACATGTGGGAGGGCATCCACGCGGGCGAGGAACGCGCCGGACACTCCAGCGGTCTCGCGGAACTCGTCACGACCTGTACCGGGCGCGACAACTCCGAGCGCGCCCTTCTCATACTGCGCGGCTTCGACGCGATGACCCGCGGCGAGAACGCCGAGGAGGTCGTGGAATTCTGCGATCAGGCCCTCGTCAACGGCCGTCTCGCACCCGGACTCGCCTGGACCGACACCGAGTGGGGCGTCGAACTCCTCCTCATGCTGGGCAGCGCGTACGCCTACGCGGACCGGCTCGACCGGGCCGAGAGCCTGTTCAGCGAGGCCCTGCACGCCTATGTGAAGGCGGGCTGGAGCGGCGGTCACCTCTCCCTGGCGAACGCCTACCTCGGACTCGCCCACCGCAGGCGCGGCCGCCTCGCCGACGCGGAGCACTACCAGCGCGAATCGCTGCGCCTCGCGGAGCGGGTCGGGCGCGGACTGCCGCTCTACTGGTCGGCGACCTGCGGGCTCATCGACACCCTGCTGGCCCGGGGACACGTCGAGCAGGCCGCGGAGATCGCCGATCGCTACGGCTTCGCACCTCCGTACCCCTCCACCATCGTCCTTCCCGACACCCGCTCGGTGCGCGGCCGCCTGCTGCTCGCCGTCGGGCGCACGAAGGAGGGCATCAACGAACTGGAGGCGGCGGAGAAGGCCGCCGCCGCCCGCGGTCACCACAACACGGTGCTCGCACCCTGGGCCGTGGACCTCGCGAGGGCGCTCGCCACCGAGGACCCGTCACGGGCCGCCACCCTGGCCGGTGACGCCCGACGCCATGCCGAGCGGTTCGGTACCGACACGGCGATCGGTGAAGCGCTCCGCTGCGCCGCCGCCCTCGAAACCGGCCAGCGCGCGGTCCGGCTGGCATCCCAGGCGGTCGCCTACCTGGAAGCCTCCCCCTGTCAGTACGAACACGCGGCGGCCCGTATCGAGTACGGCATCGTGTCCCGCTCGGTGACGGAACTCAACAAGGGCCTGACACTGGCGCGCACCTGCGGGGCGGACGGCCTGGTGGCGAAGGCGGGCGCGGCCCTGGCGGGTCTTTAGCCGGCCGCCCGGCACGGGGCCACGGCATGATCCGCTGCCCGCTGCCCGCTGCCCGCTGCCCGCTGCCCGCTGCCCGCTGCCCGCTGCCCGCTGCCCGCTGCCCGCTGCCCGCTGCCCGCGTTCGGGGAGCGGGGCCTGGGGGTGCGTCCAAAGCCGGTCCGGAGGAGCGGGGCGGCGACCGGGGGAGCCGTGCCCGTAAGCTCTCCCGTCCAGCTCGCAAGCCGCCCCGCCTCGTCGGCACACCATCCTCGCCCGGCGCCGCGAGGCGACCCGCCTCCCGCCGTCAGTCCGAATGGGGGCCGTCCTCCGCGGCTTCCTCCGCCAGCACCCGCTGGGCCACCGAGAAGGCCGAGTTGGCGGCCGGGACACCGCAGTAGACCGCCGTCTGCAGCAGCACCGCGCCGATCTCCTCGGGCGTGAGCCCGTTGCGCCGCGCCGCGCGGACATGCATCGCCAACTCGTCGTGGTGGCCGTGCGCCACCAGCGCGGTCAGCGTGATCATGCTGCGTTCGCGGCGGGTCAGCGTCGTATCGGTCCAGATCTCGCCCCAGGCGTAGCGTGAGATGAAGTCCTGGAACCGTGCCGTGAACGGGGTCTGGCGCGCCTGCGCACGGTCCACGTGCTCGTCGCCGAGAACCTGACGGCGTACCTCCATCCCGCGCCGGCCACCCCCTGCCGAGAAGTGCGCCCGCAGGGCCGTCAGCACAGCCTCCGGGCACTGCGCGGGCGCGAGGTGCGAGGCGCCCGGAATCTCGACGAGCGCCGCGCCCTGCACAGCGTCCGCGATCTCCCGCAGATGCGCGGGCGGCGTCGCGGGGTCCTCGCGCCCGGCGATCAGCAGCGTCGGTACGCTGAGCGACGCCAGCCGGTCGCGGATGTCGAACGCGGCCAGGGCGTCGCAACAGGCCGCGTACGCCCGCGGATCGGCGGCACGGTGGTCCTCGACCAGCTCCGGCACGGTGAAACCGGCGGTGAACCAGCGGGTGTCGGCGGTCGCGGCGACGGGCCCGAGGCCTTCGCGGCGGACCAGCTCGGCCCGCTCCTCCCACGGCTTCGACCCGTTGAAATGCGCCGAGGAACAGATGACGGCGAGGGACGAGAGCCGCTCGGGGTGGTGGACCGCCAGATGCAGGCCCACCGCGCCGCCCAGTGACACACCGGCGTACGCGAATCGCTCGATGCCCAGGGAGTCGGCCAGTTCCAGCACGAGCGCGGCCAGGTCGGCGACCGTCGCCCCGGGGCCGATCAGGTCGGCCGGGGAGCCCCCGTGCCCGGGCAGGTTCCAGCGCACCACCCGGTGGGTGACGGACAGTTCGGGCGCGATCTTGTCCCACAGGGCGTACGACGTCCCGAGCGAGGGCCCGAGGAGCAGTGGGGGAGCGGTGGCGGATCCCTCGACGCGGTGGTTGAGCAGGTTCACGGTCAACGTCGCTCCAGAGCACGGTCGGTGAGGACTCCGGCGGAGCCCGTGTAGCGGGTCGGGTCGGTGAGGCCGGCGAGTTCGACACCCGGGAGGTCCTTGAGGCCGGGCTCCTCGCCGAGCACGTCCGCGAGGGGGCGCCGTTCGACGACGGCCCGCTCGGCGGCTCGTGTCAGCAGCTCCTTCGCGCCCGCCCGGCCGAGCACCGGTGCGAGTTCGGCGGCCAGCCGCTCTGACACGATCAACCCGTGTGTGAGGCCCAGGTGTTCGCGCATGGCCTCGGCGTTCACCCTTAGTCCTTCGGCCAGTTCGGCCGCGTCACGTGCCGCCCCGCCGACCAGCCGGAGCAGATCGCGCAGGGGTTCCCACTCGGCGTGCCAGGCCCCGGCCGGCCGCTCGTCCTCGGCCGCCATCGCGCCGTACAGCGTGGCCGCGAGCAGCGGAGCGCGCCGGGCGGCGGCGGCCACGAGAGTGGCCCGCACCGGGTTCGCCTTGTGCGGCATCGCGGACGAACCGCCACCGGACCCCTCGGCCAGCTCGCCGATCTCGGTGCGCGAGAGGGTGAGTACGTCGACGGCCGTCTTGCCGAGCGCGCCGGCCGTGAACGCCAGCGCTCCGGCCAGGTCCGCGATCGGCGTACGCAGCGTGTGCCAGGGCAATTCGGGTTCGGCGAGGCCCAGTTCGCGGGCGTACGCGTTGGTCAGGGCCCTGGTGTCGTCCGCGCCGAAAGCGGTGAAAGCGGCCAAGGTGCCTGCCGCGCCGCCGAGTTGGGCGGGCAGGGAGAGCCGTACGGCGTGGACCCGGTCCCTGGCGTCGAGCACCAGCGACCGCCACCCCGCCGCCTTCAGCCCGAAGGTCGTCGGCACCGCGTGCTGGGTGAGCGTGCGTCCAGGCAACACGGTGTCCCGGTGTTCCGCCGCGAGCCGGGCCAGCGCCCGCCCGGTCCGGTCCAGGTCGCTCAGGACCAGGTCCAGGGTGCGGGTCGCGACGAGCATCGCGGCCGAGTCCAGGATGTCCTGGCTCGTGGCGCCCCGGTGGACGTACGGGCCGAACTCGGCGGCGACGGCGGCCGTCAGGTCCGCGACCAGGGGAATCACCGGGTTGCCGCCGCCCCGGGCGCGCAACGCGATCGAGGTGACGTCGAAGTCCGCGCTGTCGGCCACGAGGGACACCGCCGTCGCGGCCCCGGCCGGGGCCAGCCCCAGTGACGCCTGGGCCCGGGTGAGCGCGGCCTCCGCGTCGAGCAGGGCCCGCAGATACGCGGTGTCGCTCGTCGCGTCCGACGCCGGGGAACCCGCCCGGCCGGGAGCGAGCAGACCGGTGTCGGAGGCGACGGGGTCGGCAGCTGTCACTGAAACTCCAGGAAGACCGTTTCGCCTTCGCCCTGAAGGCGGATGTCGAAACGGTACGTCCGCGGCGCGCCCTCGGCCGCGATCAGCGTGGCGCGCCGCTCGTCCGGCAGCGCGTCGAGCAGCGGGTCCGTGCCGTCGGCCAGATAGGCGCGGGTGAACAGGTGGTGTGTCAGACCGCGTGCGAAGACGCACACGCCGATGTACGGCAGTCCGGCGTTCCCCGGCGGCAGCGTGCGCAGCGCGTAGTGGCCGTCGGCGTCGGTGGCGACCCGGCCGAAGCCCGTGAAGTCGACGCCGTTGCGGCCGAGGAAGCCGCCCGTGGACGGGTCGCGGCGCATGGAGCCGGGGGCGCCCTTCAGGGAGCCGTCGGGCCCGGCCTGCCAGAAGTCGAGCAGGGCGTCGGGGACCGGCGCGCCCGCCCCGTCGTGGACACGGCCGTGCAGGGTGATCGTGTCGGGGTGGCCCTGGGGTGCGACGTCCCCGCAGCCAGGGAAGGGCAGCGCGTGGCCGTAGAAGGGGCCGATGGTGTGGGAGGGGGTGGGGAGCAAGCGCTCGGTCATGATCGACGGCCTTCCTCGATCCAGGTGGCGGAGGGACCGTCGAGGACGATGTCCCACTCGTAGCCCATGGAGAACTCGGGCCGCGAGAGATCGTGGTTGTAGGAGGCGATCAGCCGGTCGCGGGCCGCCTCGTCCGTCACGGACCGCAGGATCGGGTCGTAGCGGAACAGCGGGTCGCCGGGGAAGTACATCTGGGTCACCAGGCGCTGGGCGAACGCCGTGCCGAACACGGAGAAGTGGATGTGGGCGGGCCGCCACGCGTTGGCGTGATTGCCCCACGGGTAGGGTCCCGGCTTGATGGTGGTGAAGGCGTACCGGCCCTGATCGTCCGTCAGGGTGCGTCCCACACCTGTGAAGTTGGGGTCGAGCGGAGCCGGATGCTGCTCGCGCAGATGGGCGTACCGTCCCGCGGCGTTGGCCTGCCAGATCTCGATGAGCTGGCCGCGTACCGGACGGCCTTCGCGGTCGAGCAGCCGGCCCGAGACGGTCATCCGCTCGCCGATCGGCTCGCCCCGGTGCTGCAGGGTGAGGTCGTTGTCGATCTCGGTGATGTCGGTGACCCCGAAGACCGGGCCCGAGAGCTCGACCGTCTCCGGGTCGCCGCCGCTCACCGCGACCAGCGGCTGCTTCGGGTGTCGCAGCCGGGAACTGCGGTACGGGGGGTAGTCGCGCGCGGGGTGGTGGCGTACGGGCTTGCCGCCGGCCACCGCCTTGTCGTACGCGTCCTGGAGATCCTTGATCTCGACGTCGATGTCCGACTGAGTCAGAGCCATGGTCGACTTCCTAGCGTTCGAGGACGAGGGCGAGGCCCTGGCCCACGCCGATACAGAGGGTGGCGACGTACCTGCCGACGGGCGTCCGGACAGCGGCGGCGATGCGGAGGTCCTTCATGAACCGGTCCCCTCCGCGACGACGACCTCGGCGGCGGTCCTCGCCGCGATCTCACCGGTGGTGACACCCGGCGCGGTCTCCACCAGGAGGAGGCCCTCGGCGGTGACGTCGAGAACGCCCAGGTCGGTGATGATCCGGTTGACGCACGCCTTTCCGGTGAGCGGCAGTTCGCACTCCCGCAGGATCTTGGGCGAGCCGTCCTTGGCGGTGTGGGTCATCACGACGATGACCGTACGGGCGCCGTGGACGAGGTCCATCGCGCCACCGATGCCGGTGATCATCTTTCCGGGGACGGCCCAGTTGGCCAGGTCGCCGCCGGCCGAGACCTGCATCGCGCCGAGTACGGCGACATCGATGTGCCCGCCGCGGATCATCCCGAAGGAGAGCGCCGAGTCGAAGTAGGAGGCGCCCGGCAGGACCGTGACGGTCTCCTTGCCGGCGTTGATGAGATCGGGATCGACCTCGTCATCGGCCGGGTAGGGACCGGTGCCCAGGATGCCGTTCTCCGACTCCAGGACCACCTCGACGCCCGCGGGGAGGTGGTTGGGGATCAGCGTCGGCAGACCGATGCCGAGGTTCACGTACTGGCCGTCCGTGAGTTCACGCGCGGCGCGGGCGGCCATCTCTTCCCTGCTCCAGGCCATTACTCGCTCACCGTTCCGTCCGCCGCGGACGGCGAGACCGTCCGCTTCTCGATCATCTTGGCGCGCGCCTGCTCGGGGGTCAGGGCCACGACGCGCTGGACGAAGATGCCCGGCAGATGCACCGCGTCCGGATCGATCCCGCCCGGCTCCACGAGTTCCTCGACCTCGGCGATCGTCACCCGGCCGGCCATCGCGGCCAGCGGGTTGAAGTTCCGGGAGGACTTGTTGAAGACGAGATTGCCGTGCCGGTCGCCCTTCGCGGCCCGTACCAGGGCGAAGTCGGTGCGGATGCCGTGCTCCAGGACGTACGGGGTGCCGTCGAACTCGCGCACCTCCTTCGCCGGGGAGGCCAGTGTGACGCCGCCCCGGCCGTCGTACCGCCACGGCAGCCCGCCGTCGGCGACCTGCGTGCCGACCCCGGCGGGTGTGTAGAAGGCGGGGATCCCCGCGCCGCCCGCGCGCAGCCGCTCGGCCAGCGTGCCCTGCGGGATCATCTCGACCTCCAGCTCGCCGGCCAGGTACTGCCGGGCGAACTCCTTGTTGCCGCCGATGTACGAGCCGGTGACCCGGGCGACGCGTCCGGCGGCGAGCAGGGTCGCGAGCCCGGAGTCCATGGCCCCGCAATTGTTGGAGACCACCCCGAGCCCATGGACGCCCAGCTCGTGGAGCGCCTCGATCAGCACGTTCGGTACACCGCTGAGACCGAATCCGCCGACCGCGAGCGTCGCGCCGTCCGGTACATCGGCCACGGCCTCCAGCGCCGTGGCGACCACCTTGTCCATCCGTGAAGCCTCATCTCTCCCGAGTGTCCAGCGCCCGAAATTAATCAGGGCACTGACTAATTCTCCCGGGGCCCTCGACACGCTGCCACCCGAACTCAGGGCAGTCAAGACCCCAGATGGGGGCTAATTTCGGGGGATCGTGGAGGTTCTCTGAGGCCGGGGCGGCCGACCGGGTGGACGGGTATCGTTCAGTGCACGAACGAAGTCGATGCATCAACTCCACTGCATCGACTCCACTGCATCGACTTCGATGCATCAACGCATACGACCCTGGTGCGGCGCGGTCACCGGCGCGTACCGGACCCGAGGAGCGCACATGGCCGCGGTGGACCTCTCCACCCACCCCGGGCACCTGGCCCGGCGACTGCAGCAGGCGCACTACCTGCTGTGGAACACGATGGTCTCCGAGGAGATCACCTCGCCCCAGTTCGCGGTCCTGAACGCGCTCGTCGCCGAGCCCGGCCTCGACCAGCGCACGGTGGGGGAGCGGGTCGGGCTCGACCGGTCCACGATCGCCGAGGTCATCAGCCGGCTCGGGCGCCGCTCGCTGCTCGACAAGGTGCGCGATCCGCAGGACGGGCGGCGCTTCCTGCTCCGCCTCACGGACGACGGGCTGCGCGTCCACCGCAAACTGACCGTCCGCACCGCGCGTATGAACCAGGTCTTCCTCGCCCCCCTCTCCGCCGCGGAACAGACCGTCTTCTTCGACCTCATCCAGCGGGTCTCGGACGCCGCCGAGGGGCTCCGCAACCCCGCGGAGCCCCTCGGCGCGGAGCACCAGGGGCTGCCCGGCGGGGCGAGGTGAGGCGAGGCGGCCGGGTGGGCACGGCTCCGGAGATGGGGTCGGTTGTGGCGTGGACGCGGGCCGGCCCCGGATCCGGGACCGGCACGTGGCGCGAACGCGGGGCCGGTGGGCGCCGGAACCCGCCCCGGAACCCGCCTGACGTCTCACGCCTTGGCGAAGACCACCCACACCTGGCCCTGCGCGAAGTTCATCGGCGTGCCGTCCGGGGCCGTGAACCGTGTGCCGTCGGCCGCGTCGGGCCGCGTCCAGTTCGCGTCGAACGCGCGGCCGTCGCGCAGGACCTGCGCGGTGCCGGAGCCCACCGACTCCGTGTAGGGCGAGTTGTTGCCGAGGACGTCGTGGTACTTGGAGCTGCGCACCTTCACGTACTGGATGACCACCGTCGCCGGAGTCACCGAGGTGCCGTCGGTCGTCACCGTCGGCGTTCCGTCCATGGCCACCAGCCAGCGCCCGCGCTGGGCGGACCAGGTGAAGGTGAAGCGCGCGGACGGGAAGCGGACCGTGCGGGAGGTCTCGGGGGTGCCGCCCGTGGGCGCCGCACCGAAACGGAATCCCGTGGTCAGCGCGGCCTCGCCCGGCGCGGAGCCCACCAGTCGCTGCGGATGCAGATACAGATTGTGCGGCGCGGCCTTGCCCGCGCCCCGGTACCAGGCGCCGGACACCTTCCCCGGCGGCTCGGGATTCAACGGCGCGTCGTCGATCAGCGGCAGCAATCTGCGCTGGGCCCCGGAGAAGGCGAGCGTCGGCTCGTGGAACTGTCTCAGCAGTTCCAGATCCGACTCGCGGGCGCTGCGCACGGGTCCGACTGCCTTGGGCAGCGTGCTCGCGAAGACCGCCATCAGCCGGCTCAGACCGCCCTCGACCTGTTCCGCGTACACCACGTCCGCCGCGTCGAGCCCCGTCTGGGGGCGGGCCCCGGGCACATTGTCGATCTTCACCGCGAGCACCGAGCCGACGTCGGGGCGGCCGTTCCCGCTGTCGCTCGGGCTCTGGCTCCGACTCGGGGAACGGCCCCGGCCGTCGTCGGTCGCTCCGCCCCCCGAGGTGCAGCCCGTGATCAGGGAGCCCGTCACCGTGACGGCCAGCAGCGCCGCCGTCCATGCGCCGCGCCTCATCCGCACCATCTCTCGCATGCCCACCGTGCCACCTGTCCCGTGCCATCGATTGTGCGCTCATCAGTTCATCGGTGGCCATACCCGTTCGTTTCTGATTGCGCGCGTCGACCGAGTTGATCGGCTCGCCGGGAAGATCCGGGCAGGGTGAAACGGAACCGCGGAGGGGGGCTGTTCCGCGTCCGACGGGTCAGTTCGCCGGGTCAGTCCGGCGGGCCCAAGATCTCCGCGAGGTCGTAGCCGACCGGCTCGTCCAGTTGTGCGTACGTGCAGCTTTCGGCGGTGCGGTCGGGGCGCCAACGGCGGAAGCGGGCCGTGTGGCGGAACCGTACGCCGTTCTCCATGTGGTCGTACGCCACCTCGGCCACCCGCTCGGGCCGGATCGGGATCCAGGACAGGTCCTTCTTCGCCGACCATCTGCTGGGCGCGCCCGGCAACCGTGCCGTCTCGTGCGCCGACTCCCGCGCCCAGGCCGCCCACGGATGATCCGCGGCGTCCTCCAGCCGCAGGGGCTCCAGTTCCTCCACCAGTTCCTCACGCCGCTTCATCGTGAACGCGGCGCTCACGCCCACGTGCTGGAGCGTGCCGCCCGCGTCGTACAGGCCGAGCAGCAGCGACCCCACGACGGGTCCGCTCTTGTGGAAGCGGTATCCGGCGACGACGACATCCGCCGTCCGCTCGTGCTTGATCTTGTACATGGCCCGCTCGTCCCGCAGATAGGGCAGCGTGAGCGGCTTAGCCATGACCCCGTCGAGCCCCGCCCCCTCGTACTGCTCGAACCAGCGCTGCGCCACCTCGCGGTCCTTGGTCGCCGACGCCACATGCACCGGCGCGGTCACCCCGGACAGCGCCGCCACCAGCAGCGTGCGCCGGTCGCCCAGCGGAACGTCGAGCAGCGACTCGTCGGCCAGCGCCAGCAGGTCGAAGGCCACGAAAGAGGCGGGGGTCTTCTCGGCCAGCATCCGCACCCGCGAGTCCGCCGGGTGGATGCGCTCCGAGAGCGCGTCGAAGTCGAGCCGCCCGTCCCTGGCGATCACGATCTCCCCGTCCATCACGCAGCGCTCCGGCAACCGCTCCGACAGCGCCTCGACGAGCTCAGGGAAATACCTGGTCAGTGGCTTGCCGGTGCGGCTGCCGATCTCCACCTCGTCGCCGTCGCGGAACACGATGGCCCGGAAGCCGTCCCACTTCGCCTCGTAGTGCATGTCCGGCGGGATCTTCGCCACGGACTTGGCGAGCATCGGCTTCACGGGCGGCATCACCGGCAGGTCCATGCTTCGACTCTAAGAGCCGTCCATGGTGTCCGCATGCTGCTCCGATCGACCGCCGGGGTCCCGTCGGCCTGGGCTTTTGCCGCTGCATAGCGGCAGGGCCGTGACATGAATGTGAGATGGCCGCCCCGCCTGTCAGGGCTCGGTGGCCGTCTCGGTCTCGCCGACGAGCACGATGCGGCGGACCTGCCGGCGGGTGTACCCCGTGGCCTCGCAGATGTCCTTCTGTGTCACATCACATCGTCGGCATCGGCCTGCTGGATCACTGGATCGCCACGGCGAGTTCCTGCCGTGGCGATCACGGACAAGGACCCGCACTCCGCCGGCGAGATCCTCCGCGTCGTGGGCCCCGGGTCCGTACCGACCGACGCAAGGCCCGCGGCAAGTCCGTTCTGCCACCGCCGACGGTCGTCCAGCGGTGCCCGGCCCCGTCGGCGGTCGTCGCCAGTGCTGTGACCGCATGGGTCACCGGTTCGGTGGTCGTGGCCGCTTGCCGGCCTTCTCAACAACGCAGGCATCATGACGTCCCGCACCGACCGGACCGCGCAGGGCTGGGACCTCGCCTTCACGACCAACCACCTCGGACCGTTCACCCTGACGGAGGCGCTCATTCCCCACTTGCCCGACGGTGCGAACGTCGTCTTCACCTGCTCGGGCGTCGAGGATCCGGAGCGCAAGCCCGCGGTCACCGCCGGTTTCCGCGGCGCGCGCTACATCTCCGCCGAAGCCCGAAGCGTGCCGCTCGGCTTCTCGCCGGGGTGCTGACGGGCCAGTCGCATCAGTCAGGGGCGTACTACGACGAGAACGGCAAGCCCATGCTCGGTTCCGCCCAGGTGCGTGACGCCGTATTCAGCGACCGTGTCGTTGCGGAGACCCGCACCCTGCTCGCCCGGGTTCCCAGCGAAATCCGCCAGTGCCGTGACCGGTATGGTTCGCCGGGCCAAAGGGGAGGAACGCGATGTTCGTCGAGATCGTCTTTGCCGGTCTGCCCATCGACCGAGATGAGGTCGAGGAAGCGTTGGACGCTGCGTTTGGCCCCGCCGGGGAGATCACGGGCGCGGGCAGCGGGATGGGACGTTGTCATCTCGACCTGGAGATCGAGGGAAGCCTCGATCGCGGGGTGGCACTGGAACGGGTTCGTTCCGTGCTGGCCGGGCTCGGCGTGCAGGAGTACACGACGTTGAACGTCAGCGACTGATCACGCGGCGAGCGATCGTCCGCCCCAACGGATGCCCCTCTCGCTGCGGATGCGAGCACGCTACTTCCGCTGGGCGGCGAGGACGTCGGGGTGACGGGCGTTCTTGTTGCGCCGCCGCAGGTAGGCGTGCAGGGCCCGGGTCTGGACCGTGTGGTCGCGGTGGTTGGAGTGGGCGACGGTGAACTGCCGCAGCGGTCCGAAGTGTTGACGCCCCACAAGGTGTCGTCGCCGACGGAGTGGCAGCCGTGGAAGTACCGGACACCGTGGGTGCGGTGGTAGGTCGCGGGATGCCGCTAGGGGTGGCCGGCCCGGGCCCAGTACGATCCGGCGGTGGGGCGGATGCCGGGCGGGCCGAACTCGTCGAACGCGAACACGCGGTCAGGGAAGCGGTCCAGGACGTGCTCAATGCGGTCGAGCTTGGCGTCGCGCTCAGGGTCACCGGCACCCGGTTCCCGCCGGCCGAGGCCCGCAGCGTCATCGCCCGCCGATAGCGCACCGTACTGGTGCTGCCCCGGCGCACGATCCGCTGCAGCTTCTGCCCTCCTGGTCGGACAACCTGCGCACACGAACAGGATCAGCCAACACACCCCCGGCGATCGGACGGACGTCACCGCACATCCAACCGCCGTGACCACCAACGCGGCGAACCCATATGGTCAGAGCACTAGCTGCCTGACGGGTGCGATGCGGGACGGGTGAACAGGTGTGCGTGCCGTACCCCGGCCTTGCGCAGTTCGTCTGCCACGATGCGCAGCGCGGTGCGGGCCATGTGCGGAAACATCCCGCCCTTGCAGTCCATCCACACCCGGGGGACCGTGTCGTCGACGGCGACGTAGTTGGGGCTGTAGAGGTCGATGTCGGCCATGACGTCGTCGGCCTCCTCCGGCGAGAGCTCGCGGCCGTCCTCGAGCACGCACCCCAGGCGGCGTTGCGCGGCGGTGAGCGCCGCGACCGCACGGGCCGGGTCGTTCGACTCGACGGCGATCTCCCAGTGCTGTTGAAACATATCGCCGTTGCCCCCCAGAATGCGTAGCGCGCCCGGGTCTACCGTGATGCCGCCCGGCTCGCTCTCCGAGACCACGGCCCGACTCATCCAGAATGCGCTTTGGTCGGTTTCCAGGCATGCCTCGGCCACGTGCCAGAGCATCTGCGGGCCGGAACCGCCAACTGCCTCCTCGAACAGGCTGCGTGCGCGTTCCCGGTCCCCCGTGTTCAGGGCCTGGCACCCGCGTCTGAAAGCGATCTCGGCAGGGTGATCGACAGATGGCAGGCGGGAGTCATTGGTATCCACAGCCGATACCTACCACCCAGTTCTGACATGCGGCCACTGAGTTGCCGAATCGATGGCAGTGCCGACACAGACCCGACCGGTCGAACTCGCCCGGCAAATGGTCAAGATCACCTGTCAGAGGACGACAAGCTCCGACTGCGCCTCGGCGCCCTGCTCACAACGCGTGGCGCCGCGCGACCTGCGTCTTTATCAATCCCTCACATGCCGCATGATGTCCCTCAAGCACAACGTCCCAGGGGGATCATGCACACACAGCTCACTGCCGAAGAGGCACAGCGCCGCAGCCGCAACAAGAAGATCTTCGGCGTCCTCTTCGCGATGTTCATCCTCGGCGGCGTCGTCAATGCCTGCGGCGGCAACGACTCCAGCGACACCAAGCCCAAGGCTGCCGCCGGCACCAAGCCCGCCGCCAAACCCACGCCGTCCGCGACGCCGAGCAAGATCAGCCAGGCGGACCTCGACAAGGCGCTCGAAGCCGCCGGCCTCCCGCCCGCGCCCAAGGCCGCGCAACGCCGGGCCTTCCTCAAGGGCCTGAACGCCATCGACACCGACATCGTCCACGGCAAGGACGACAAGGCGGTGAGCCGCGGCATCGACACGTGCGGCATCCTCAAGCGATTCCCCAGCGACGAAACCCAGCAGATCGATCAGACCAACAAGCGGTGGAGCAGCCCCACCCACCCGGAGGGCCACGGCCTCGCCAAGGCCGCAAAGATCCTCGACGTGGCGCACAAGAACATCTGCCCCGACTTCTGACCCACCCGCTCATCGGCCGGTCGTGCACGGCGCGGGCGGGCCTGCGCGTGCAGGGGGACGGGCATGGCCCCCGCTCGGGCTGATAGCCGAGCGGGGGCTTTCGTCATGTCGTCCAGACCTCGGGCCCGCCTCCGCGCCACTCGATCCGCTCGGATCGGACCACGTCCATCTCGTCCCAGCCTTGGAGCCCGGCCTCTTGTAGGAACGCGACGATGTCCCGGACCGAGAACGCGCGGCCGAGGATCACCCCGTCGGCGCGGACGCGCCGGCCGCCCTCCTCGTCGGGCGGGTACACGATCACGGGCATCGGGGAAGCCATTCAGCCAGCATGACCCCGCCCGGGGCAGCCCGCATCCATACCCATCTGTGCACGCGATGGCTCTGCATTACTAGCGCAGGAGGCGCCGAAACAAGGGCGCGCTCGGGCGTACCAGACGTGCGGATCGGTGTCTCGGCCGCCTGCAAGCAGTTCGATGAGTTGGGTTAGCCACCTCGCGCAGTCGTCATGGCCGTACGGGGGTCTGACGCGTCGCCCTCCTGCACTTGCCAGGCGTGCCAGACGAGTGCCATCACCCTGAGCATCCGCAGGTCAGGGACAGCACACCGCAACCTCTATGCGGTTAGGGAGTGGGCGGAACCTCGTCCAACTTGCCTTGCTGGTCGAGCCGCCATCGCACGCCGGCGTAGTCGGTGAACATTGCGACCACGGGTTCGGACGAGTCGGGCTGATGGCAGCCGACCCGCTTCCCGCTTCCCGGTACCGCGTACGGGTGCGTGGTGGGATCCAGCCCGAACCCGAAGCCGGTCCGTCTGCCCTCGCTGCCCCACACAACGCAGAGCTCGATCGGCCTATAGGGGTGTCCATGGTCATGTCCGTGACGGGAGACCGACCGTGGTTCGTGAGGGTCAACGACGTCCCTCGCTCCGTCGGGTCCCACTCGATCGTCTCGGCTTGCGCCCGTCGACGGTCCCCAGCGGCATCGCGCAGGGCAGCACGCTCCAGCGCGAGCGTGGCGGACTGCTCGGCGATGAAAACCCGCTGCTCGTCGATCTGGTCCCGCTGACTCTTCAACGTCCACACCGCGGCGGCGGCCGCTGCGAACACGGCCCACAACCACGTAGGGGTGTCACCCCAGTTGATCGCATCCATCACCGCAGCCTACGAGGCTTCGGCGATCTCGTTGATCCGAGTCGCCACGGCGTCCAAGTGCTCGTTACCGATGGACATTTCGGCAGCCATCAGATCGAACGACGCTTGATCCTCGCTGTTCGCACCCACCGTGCAGGCGGAGGCAGACTTCCCCAGGTGATCCAGTGCCAGCTTCCAGCGCGCGGCCAGCTTGTCGTCCGGCATCGGGTCTTCCTGCGCAATCGCTTCGACGTCTGCGGTGAGCTGCGCGCAGCTGGTCTGTAGTGCTGCCAGGTTCACTGGGTCCGAGTCCTTCTCCACTTGCCGCAGACTCTTCGTGAGGGTGTCAAGGGAATCGAAGCCGCCAGCCTCTGCCCAGGCGTGAACCTTGGTCGCGGTACCGGTGCTGGGCCTTGCTGACGCCGAGGTCGAGGGAGTCGCCGCCTGCTCGGGCGCGGCGCTGATGCCACCGCCGCAACCGGCGAACAGAAAACTGAGCGCGACTGCCGTCGTCGCAATCGCGGGCTTGGTACGCAAGGTCCCCCCAAGGATAAAAGGGTCAGATGAGGGATGTTGCTCTGTTGCATCGCCGCATGTGGACGTTGTCTCCTTTCCGTGACACGAAGTCACCTTTGCGGTACGGAGCGACACGGTTGCGCGCAATCGGCGGCGTTCGGTCGTGCTCAGCAATCCTGAGCAATCCACCTGCGATGGCGAGCAAGCTCGCGCATCCTGGGATCTCCAACCGGACACGGAGGACGCCATGACGCTCAGGTTCCTCGGCACCACCAGCGACGGCGGTGACTGCCCCACCCTGTACGAGGTCGAGGAGACGGGCGACATCGTCGTCCAGGGCGACAAGCTCATCGACCCCGAACACCTCGCGCAGCTACGCGACGTGAAGGACTCCGAGACGTTCGTCGTCATCCCGCGCGAGCTGCTCACCCGCTTCGCGCCGAAGGAGTAGCCCGTGCCGGAGGTGATCCCCTTCAAGGAGATCGCGCACGTCTTCGAGGACTTCGAGCACACCGCTTGGCGACTCGAGACCCAGCGCGGCTACGCAACGGACCGGAGCGGCGAAGCGTGGGCGCGGTGGCAGGCGGGCGAGGACGTCGCTCACGACCCGCCGGACGCGTGGCGCCGCAACGTCGCTGAGCAGACAGCGCGGGGCAAGAGGTTCGGCCGCGTGCGGGTTGTCGACGAGCCGCTCACCGAGGGGCAGGAGTTCCTCCTGGCCCGCGCGCCGAGCAACGTCTCTGCGGGTGACGAGGTCCGCTACCTGCTCCGCGCGGACGCGGTCCGGCTCGGCCTGCCGGACTTCGACTTCTGGCTCATCGACTCGCGCACCCTGCTGCGGTTCGTCTTCGACGACGCGGACACCACGCTCGGGGTGACGGTGTCGGAGGAACCGGCCGAGGTCCTCGCCGCGTGCCAGGCACGGGATGCGGCCTGGCATTACGCGACCCGTACCGCCGACTTCGCCAGGCGGGTACGTTCCAACGTGTGAGCACCGACTACCAGTCCGCCCGGGTCGCCCTCGGTGCGCGCCTTCGGGAGCTGCGCACCGAGGCCGGATTGGACGGCAAGGGCATCGCCGAGCGCCTTGGCTGGCAGCGCTCCAAAGTGAGCCGCCTCGAGAACGGCAAGCAGACCCCGGGCAGCGACGACTTGAAGCTGTGGGCCGAGGCTGTCGGGCGGCCGGACGTCACAGCCGAACTGTCCGGGCGGCTCACCGGTCTTGAGACGCAGTACCGGTCGATGCGCCGGCAGCTGGCCAATGGGCACCGCGCTCGCCAGGAGCTGGCCGTCGCCGAGACCGAGCAGACCCAGATGATCCGCGGCGTTGAAGTCGTACGGATCCCCGGCATCTTCCAGACCGCCGAGTACGCCCGGCACGTGTTCGCTGCCAACGCCGCGTTCCGGCAGATCCCCGGCATGGACATCGAGGACGCCGTCCGGGCCCGCATACGCCGCCAGGGCGCCCTGTACGAGCGGGGCCGCTCCTTCCGCATGCTCATCTGGGAGGGCGCCCTGTACGCCCTCACGAGCCCGCGCGAGGTGATGGCGGCCCAACTGGACCGGCTCGTCTCCCTGATCGGCCTGGACACCGTGGAACTCGGCATCGTGCCGTTCTCGGCGCAACTGCGCCGCAGCCCCTCGCACGGCTTCTGGATCTACGACCGCCGGTTGGTCATCGTCGAGACGCTCAGCACGGAGATGTGGCTGGACGACGAGGAGAGCCTCACCCTGTACGAGCGGGCGTGGGAGTGGCTGGCCGAGTCCGCGGTCCACGGGGCGTCGGCACACCGGCTGATCGGGCGGGCGCGGGCCGCGTTGAACCTGTCGTGAGCAACCGGCAGCAACACCTCGTGCACCGCGAGCAATCCGGCGCAATCGGCGCGCGGCCGCGCAATCGGAGTTCCTACGGTCTTGGTCATGGACTCACGCCCTGCCCCGTACGCACGGCAGGCAGGACAGGACTGGCTCCTGTCCTGCGCCGACACCCCCGCCGAGATACGAGCCCTGTGGGACGCGGATGAGCTCGGCGCGTTCCCTGTCGGCGGTCACTGGATGGTGGCCGAAGCATCGCTCACCCACACGATGGACGCGGTTAAGCGCATCCCGCCCGTCCGGCGGGGCCCGGTCCTGGCCGACGTCAGCCAGGGCATGGCCTGGTGGCTGCTCCCGCCGACCCTCGGCGACAACCTCGACGACGTCTGCACGATTACCGTCCGCCCCCGGGGCTGGCTCCTGCGCTGCCCGCCCGTGCTGTACCCGCTACGTGGCCGCGTATGGATCGAACGGCCGGACGGCTCAGGGCGCCTGACCGATCCTGTCCTCCTCGGCGCCGCACTCGGCCCCGGCGGCGGACCTCGAATCCCCGCGGAGGCTTTCGGATGAAGCAGCAGACGACCATGGACGACGGCCTCATCGGCCTGCCCCTACCGCTGGACCAGCCGGAGCCGGCAGCGGACTGTCAGGTGTGCGCGGCGCTTGCCCGGCAACGCGCCAAAGCCGAAGCAAGTGGCGACTGGTCCAAGGTGAGCGACTGCAACATCGAGATCCGCGGCCACCGTTCACCGCATCGTCGGCGGCGATCCTCGTGAGCAGCCGCTTCGAGTTCGTCGACACCGGGATCGGCTACGGCCACCTGCAGCGGGTCGCTGCGGCGGGCCAGTTCAACAAGGTACAGCGGGCGTACCGGGCGTACATCGCCCGTGGCGGCGGGTGCGCGACGTGCGCGGTGGACAGCACAGCCTGCACGACGGCCGGGGAACTGTGGGAGACGTACCGGGCTGCGAACAGATCATGAGCTCTCGTGGTCGGCCCCGTGGCCGGCCGCGAGCAGGGGCCGCCCGGCCCGTAGACCCGGCGGGGCGGCGGGCCGGTGACGGCTGCCCGCCCGCCCTCAGCACCCCAGGTGACACGAGGGCGGGCGGGCTCGATGGAAGGAAGCCCGCCCACCACGCGGCATGAGACACGTTCAGCCGCGAGAGATCGGCTGCCCGTTTGACTGCCGACGCTGCCCACGGCCGAAGGGATGCCGCACGTCGCTTCCGGCCCGCGTCCGGACGAACCTGCGATTTTCAGAGGTCAGGCGGGTCCGCGTGCAACAGCTATCGAAAATCCCGCAGAACCAGGCTTCGATTCTGCGTGGCGGCGCGGGCATCCGCCCGGTGAGCGCGGTCCGCGTGCTGCGCCTACCGTGGCTCGCATGGGCGATGCGGTGGAACTCGAAGCGGCGGGCAGGAGCGTACGTCTGTCCAGCCCGGACAAGATCTTCTTCCCGGAGCGCGGCTTCACGAAGCTGGATCTGGCCCAGTACTACCTCGCCGTCGGCGACGGCATCCTGCGCGCCCTCCGCAACCGCCCCACCACGCTGGAGCGCTACCCGGACGGAGTGACCGGCGAGTCCTTCTTCCAGAAGCGGGCCCCCAAGAACATGCCCGACTGGATCCCGACCGCCCACATCACCTTCCCCAGCGGTCGCAGCGCCGACGAGATGTGCCCGACCGAGCCCGCCGCCGTGCTGTGGGCCGCCCAGTTCGGCACGCTCACGTTCCACCCTTGGCCGGTCCGCCGCGACGACGTCGACCGCCCCGACGAACTGCGCATCGACCTCGACCCGCAGCCCGGCACGGACTACGCCGACGCGGTGCGCGCCGCCCACGAACTGCGCGAGGTCCTGCACGAGTACGGCGATCTGCGGGGCTGGCCCAAGACCTCCGGGGGCCGCGGGCTGCACGTCTTCGTGCCGATCGAGCCGCGCTGGACCTTCACCCAGGTGCGCCGGGCCGCCATCGCCGTCGGGCGCGAGCTCGAACGCCGTATGCCCGATCGGGTCACCACCGAGTGGTGGAAGGAGGAGAGAGGAGAAAAGATCTTCGTGGACTACAACCAGACCGCGCGGGACCGCACCATCGCCTCCGCCTACTCCGTACGCCCCCGCCCGCACGCCCCCGTCTCCGCGCCGCTGCGCTGGGACGAGGTGGAGGACGCCAGACCCCGGGACTTCGATCTGGCGACCATGCCGGGGCGCTTCGCCGAACTCGGCGATGTGCACGCGGACATGGATGACCACGCTTTCTCCCTGGAGGCCCTGCTGGAACTCGCCAGCCGCGACGAGCACGACCACGGTCTCGGCGATCTCCCGTACCCGCCCGAGTACCCGAAGATGCCGGGCGAGCCCAAGCGCGTACAGCCGAGCCGCGCCAGACACGAGGACGCTCAGCCGCCGAGCAGCTGATCACCGGCGGCCGGATCACCCATGGGGCATGGTCTCCGCATGGCATGGTCGCCGCACGGCTCGATCCCCGTGTGGCAGGAGCCCTGCGTCGTAGGCTCCCGGTGAGGTGCGCACGTCTCCTGTGGGGTCGGGACCTGTGGGGGTGTCGGGCCGAGGTGAGCAGTATTCCCGAAGCCGCCCGCCACCAACTCCCGTCGCGGCGGGGCGGTTTAGGCCGCCCGGCGCATGGATTCGAGCGGTGCCCGTCCTCTCGGCCTGGACGCCCGGTGCGCCTGGGCCGCCCTCTCGTCCCGGACTCTTCGACGTGATCCGTTCGAGCCGTTCTCGGTGATCGGGGAGCGCTTTCACGGACCGAGCGGCCGCGCGGCTATCCTGATCCGCATCCGCCGAGGAGGTGCCCTGAGGTGACCGAGACAGCGTCGCGCCCCACGCTGGAGGCCGTGGCCGCGCGGGCCGGGGTCTCCAGGGCCACCGTGTCGCGGGTCGTGAACGGTGGGGACGGGGTCCGCGAGCCGTTGGCCGAACGGGTGCGCCGGGCCGTCGAAGAACTCGGGTACGTGCCGAACCAGGCCGCCCGCAGCCTCGTCACCCGGCGCCACGACGCGGTGGCCGTCGTGATCGCCGAGCCGGAGACCAGGGTCTTCGCCGACCCCTTCTTCGCACTCCAACTCCGGGGCATCAGCAAGGAACTGACAGCGAACGACTCGCAGCTCGTACTGCTGCTCACGGAGGGCCGCGACGACCATGCCCGCGTCGCCCGCTATCTCGCCGGAGGCCATGTCGACGGCGCCCTCGTCTTCTCGCTGCACCTCGACGACCCGCTGCCCGGCCTGATCCACGGCGCGGGCGTGCCGACCGTGTTCGGCGGGCGGCCCGGCTGGGGCGCGGGTGTCCGCGAGGCGGTCTACGTCGACTGCGACAACCGGGGCGGTGCGCGGCAGGCCGTTCGGTATCTCCTCGGTCTCGGGCGGACGCGCGTCGCCCACATCACCGGTGCCCTCGACCAGACCTCCGCGGTCGACCGGCTGGACGGCTTCCGGGACGTCCTGCCCGACGCCGATCCGGCGTTCGTCGCGCAGGGCGACTTCACCCCCGCCGGCGGCGAACGCGCGATGCGGGAGCTGCTGGAGCGCCGCCCCGACGTCGACGCGGTGTTCGTGGGGAACGACCTGTCGGCCCTCGGCGTGCTGCGCGTGCTGCGTGAGCACGGACGGCGGGTGCCCGAGGACGTCGCCGTGATCGGTTTCGACGACATGCTGCCGATCGCCGAGCAGACGGATCCGCCGCTGACGACGATTCGTCAGGACATAGAGGAAATGGGCCGGTTGATGGCGCGACTGCTGATCCGTGGCCTGGAAGGTGGGACGGAGGCGGAGGACCCGGTGTCCGAGCCCTCCGGAGTGGTCCTGCCGACGACGGTCGTGCGACGGGTCTCCGCGTAGCTCCGGCGGGCTCCGCGCCGGTCCGGCAGGCTCCGCGCAGGTCCCTCACTTCACCGGTGCGGGCCCGGGTCGCCCAGGACCTCGGTCCTCGGCGGTGGTGCGTGAGGGTGACGGTGACCGGCGGGTCCCGTGTGCGGGGGCCCGCCGATCGGGGGCGTCAGCTCTGCTGCGGCGCACTCTTGATCACCGCGAAGCGTGCCCCGTACGGATCGGCGAGCTTGGCCATACGGCCGACGCCCTCCATGTCCGTCGCGGGCATACGGACCGTGCCGCCGAGCTCCTGGGCCTTGGCGACCACGGCGTCCGTGTCGGGGACCTCGACGTACGGCAGCCAGTACGCACCGGTCTTCGCTTCGACCGGGTCGTCGGCGAGCGGCATGACACCGCCGAACATGCTCTCCTCCTCGGTCCCGGCGGGGTTGACGCAGGTGTAGGTGCCGCCCGGGAACGGGACCGCCGAGGTGTTCCACCCGAATACCGAGTCGTAGAAGGCGGCGGCCGCCGCGATGTCCGGGGTGTAGAGCTCGACCCAGCACAGCGAGCCAGGGTCACCGGCCATGCCCAGACCCTTGGTCCGGCCCGGCTGCCAGATACCGAAGGTCACGCCCGCCTCGTCGGCGAGCATGGCCATGTGGCCTTCGCCCATCACGTCCATGGGCGGCATGAGTACCGTGCCCTTGGCCTGCTCGACCGCCTTGGCCGTGGCTTCGGCGTCCGCTGTCTGAAAGTAGACGTTCCAGGACGGCGGGCCCTGCTCGTCGGTGATCTGCATACCGCCGGCCACGGTCTTTCCGTCGACCTGGAAGAAGCCGTAGCCCCCGGCGTCGGGTCCTGCCGACTGGAACTGCCAGCCGAAGAGGCCTCCGTAGAAGGTGGTGGCGCCATCGATGTCGGCTGTGCCGACATCCAGCCAGTTCGGGGCACCGTTGACAAAGCGAGTGGTGAGCATGATTGCCCTCCTTTGAGGGGTCCCGTTGCCTTTGGTGCCGAGTCTTCCACCGCCCACTGACAATCGGGGTCGAGACGCGCAAGCCGCCCAGAAGCGACCGACGCGCTTACTCTCGGTGCCGCCGCGTTTCGTATTGTTCTCGTCCTTCCCGCGCGCCGCCGTGCCCGGAACCCTCCCCCAGGGCCATCATCGAGGCCGCCGGGGGCCTTGGAACGTGGCGTTGATCCCGTGTTGATCGAACGTTTTTCGCCGCGAGGCACGATCGTGAGCATGTACTCGGAAACCATTACTCCGTCCGACCTCGCCTGGCAGGAGCAGGCGTTGTGCGCGCAGACGGGGGCGGACTTCTTCTTTCCCGAGCCGGGCAGCTCGGTGCGCGAGGCGAAGCGCATCTGCGGGATGTGCGCGATGCGTTCCGCGTGCCTCGACTACGCGCTGAGCAACGACGAACGCTTCGGCGTGTGGGGCGGTCTCTCCGAGAAGGAGCGCCTGGGCTTGCGGCGCGCCATGGAATGACACGGAGCGTGTCACCCGCGGCCACCTGACGCGGCGGGCGCCCGTCGCGGGCACCGGTGGACCGGGTCGCCGCCCCACCGCCGACAGGTGCGATCCCCCATGGGCCGGACCCGCGGCGGATCGTCGAAAGCCCGCTCGACGCTCTCGATTCGACGCTCTCGATCCGCCTCCGTACCCGTACCCGTCCCCGCCTCCGTACCCGTATCCGCGCCGCTCGCGCCCGCGTGCGCGAACTCGTCCTGCGCGTAGGGGACGTGGACGAACTGCGCCCGGTGCCGGAGGAACTCGACGCGGACGGCCCCCACGAGCGGGGGATCGGCGTCGTGGCGGCTGCGGAGTCCGTCGGACGCGACGCCGAGTCGACCGTGGACCGCGTCGCCGACCCGGACGCCGGGCACCTCGCCGACCGACGCGGGTCCCGACACGCGCGAGCCCCCGGATCACGTCCCCGCGGGAGGCGGGGCGGCGTGAGCCGGGGGCGAGGCGCGGGGCCGCGTGCTCGTGCGGCTCACCTACGGAGCCGCACGATCGCGGGCGGAGCTACGCGGTCGCGCGGGCCGCCATGCGGGCCTTGCGGGCGGCGAGCTTCTCGTCGAACTTCGAGGCCTCCGAGTCGAGACCGCCCATGAAGAAGCCGAGCTCCTCCTGGGCCTTGAGGCCCTCGGGGCCGAGGCCGTCCATCTCCAGGACCCTGAGGTGGCGCAGCACGGGCTGGAGCACGTCGTCGTGGTGGATACGCATGTTGTAGACCTCGCCGATGGCCATCTGCGCGGCCATGCGCTCGAAGCCGGGCATGCCGTGGCCGGGCATCCGGAAGTTGACGACGACATCGCGGACGGCCTGCATGGTCAGGTCGGGGGCGAGCTCGAACGCGGCCTTCAGGAGGTTGCGGTAGAAGACCATGTGAAGGTTCTCGTCGGTCGCGATGCGCGCCAGCATGCGGTCACAGACCGGGTCGCCCGACTGGTGACCGGTGTTGCGGTGCGAGATGCGGGTCGCCAGCTCCTGGAAGGCGACGTACGCGACGGAGTGCAGCATCGAGTGGCGGTTGTCCGACTCGAAGCCCTCGCTCATGTGCTGCATACGGAACGCTTCGAGCTTGTCCGGGTCCACGGCGCGCGAGGTGAGCAGGTAGTCGCGCATCACGATGCCGTGCCGGCCCTCCTCCGCGGTCCAGCGGTGCACCCAGGTGCCCCAGGCGCCGTCACGGCCGAAGAGGGAGGCGATCTCGTGGTGGTAGCTCGGGAGGTTGTCCTCGGTGAGGAGGTTGACGACCAGCGCGATGCGGCCGATCTCGGTGACCTTGGACTGCTCCTTGTCCCAGGCCTCGCCGTCCTCGAAGATCCCGGGGAAGTTGCGGCCGTCGCTGAAGGGCACGTACTCGTGCGGCATCCAGTCCTTGGCGACCTTCAGGTGGCGGTTCAGCTCTGTCTCGACCACTTCCTCCAGCGCGTACAGCAGGCGAGCGTCGGTCCAGGCTGCTGCCGGGCTGCCGAGGTCAGGAGAAGTGATCGTCACGGGTGCTCCAGGGAGGGACGGGACAACGAGCGGAAAAGCTAACCTACGGCATCGTAGGCTACGTCTCCGTAGGTTACGACACCGTAGGTTAAGAGCCCTGTAAAGGTCGCTGATCAGCGGTGTTACAGGCGAGGACCCGTCCTTTTTTCCGGCCCGTGCCGGGGGAGCCCCTCGGCGTCGAGGCTCCAGGGCCGGACGGATGTCTCGGTCACTCGTTCAGCCGTACAGCTCCCGAAGCCGTACCGAGAGGCATGTCACACAGCCTTCGAGCTTCTCGAATTCGCCGATGTCCACCAGGACCGGTTCGTGGCCGAGGTCCGCGAGGAGTTCCGCGGTCTTCGGGGCGCTCGCCGACATCAGCAGCCTGCCGCCGCCGAGGAGCACCACGTGCGCCCCGGACTCCTCCGGTACGGCCAGGAAGCGCGGGAAGAGCGAGGGGGTGTCCACGAGCGGTTCGTGCCCGATCACCGTTCCGTCGGGCAGCGCGGTGACCGCCGACTTCAGATGCAGCACCTTGCTGACGGGAACGGCGACGACCCGCGCCCCGAGCGGTTCGAAGACCGCCCGCAGCTGCTGGACCCCGGCCGCGTTCGTGCGGCCGCCACGACCCACGTAGATCGTGTCGCCCACCTTCAGGATGTCGCCGCCGTCGAGGGTGCCCGGCTCCCAGATCCAGTTCACCGAGCAGCCGAGGCGTGCCACGGCCTCCTCGACCCCCGGAGTCTCGGCGCGCCGGGACTCGGCGCCGGGGCGGGCGATGAGGGCGACGTTGCGGAAGACGACGACGGCGTCCTCGACGAACACGGAGTCCGGGCAGTCCTCGGCCGGGTCCACCTCCACGGTCTCCCAGCCGTGCGTGCGCAGCGCCTCGGTGTACGCCTCCCACTGCTCGACCGCGAGGTCGACGTCCACCGTCGTGCGCTCCACGTGCGTCACCAGCCCCTCGGCGAGGCGGGGGCTGGGCCGGCGTACTAGCGCTTTCTGACTGGGCACGGGTGGTCTCCGAATCGGCAGGGGGTGTCGGCGCAACATCATGCAGCGCGGTTCGCGCGCGCAATAGCCCCCGGCCTGAAGCCGGGCACCACCCACCCCCGACGCTAGGCCGCCCCCACCTTCCGCACTAGGAGGAATACCCCACAGTTTCCGAGGCGATTTCTTTCAGTTCTCCTCCTTCCAGCAGCAGTCGTCGCGTGATGCCGATCGACTCCAGGAAGGGCATGTCGTGGCTGGCGACGATCAGGGCACCCTCGTACGACTCCAGGGCCGTGGTGAGCTGGCGGACGCTCGCCATGTCGAGGTTGTTCGTCGGCTCGTCGAGCATCAGGAGCTGCGGCGCGGGATCGGCCAGCATCAGGGCCGCGAGCGCCGCCCGGAAGCGTTCACCGCCGGAGAGCGTCGCCGCCCGCTGGTCGGCCTTCGCGCCCTTGAACAGGAAGCGGGCCAGACGGGCCCGGATCCGGTTGTTGGTGGCGGCGGGCGCATACCGGGCCACGTTCTCGGCGACGGTCAGCGCGTCGTCGAGAACGTCGAGCCGCTGTGGCAGGAAACGCAGGGGAACGTGGGCGCGGGCCTCACCGGAAACGGCGTCCAGCTCTCCGGCGATCGTCCGGAGGAGCGTCGTCTTGCCCGCTCCGTTGCGCCCGATCAGCGCGATCCGTTGGGGTCCGCGCAGATCGAGAACGCCGTCCACCCGTGTGCCGTACCTCAGCTGCAGCCGGTCGAGGGTGAGGACGGTGCGCCCCGGCGGTACGGCCGTGTACGGCAGGTCGATCCGGATCTCGTCGTCGTCCCGTACGGCTTCCACCGCCTCGTCGAGACGCTCCTTCGCCTCGCTGAGCTTCTCCTCGTGCATGACGCGGTGCTTGCCCGCGGACTCCTGGGCCGCCCGCTTGCGCGCACCCATGACGATCTTCGGCTCGCGCTTCTGCTCGAACATCTTCTGGCCGTACCGCTTGCGCCGGGCCAACTTGACCTGCGCGTCGACCAGTTCGCGTTTCTGCTTCTTCAGATCGGACTCGGCGACGCGCACCATGCGCTCCGCCGCCTCCTGTTCGCCCGCGAGCGCCTCCTCGTACGCGGAGAAGTTCCCGCCGTACCAGGTGACCTCTCCCGACCGCAGATCGGCGATCTGGTCGACCAGGTCCAGCAGTTCGCGGTCGTGGCTGACCACGATCATGACCCCGGACCAGGCTTCCACCGCCGCGTACAGGCGCTGTCGCGCGTACAGGTCGAGGTTGTTGGTGGGTTCGTCGAGGAGGAGGACATCGGGCCGGCTCAGCAGCAGTGCGGCCAGCCGCAGCAGCACCGACTCGCCGCCGGACACCTCGCCGATCGTGCGGTCCAACTCGATGTGTCCGAGGCCGAGTTCGCCGAGGGTGGCGCGGGCCCGCTCCTCGACGTCCCAGTCGTCGCCGATGACGTCGAAGTGCTCCTCGGCCGAGTCGCCGGCCTCGATCGCGTGCAGGGCGGCGCGGACGGCGGAGATGCCGAGTGCCTCGTCGACCCGCAGGGCGGTGTCGAGGGTGACGCTCTGCGGCAGATGGCCCACCTCGCCCGCGATCCGGACGGTGCCGTCGGCGGGGGTGAGCTCTCCGGAGATCAGCTTCAACAGGGTCGACTTGCCCGATCCGTTGACGCCGACGAGCCCGGTGGTGCCGGGTCCGAAGGCGATCTGGAGGCCGTCGAAGACCTCGGTGCCGTCCGGCCAGGCGAAGGACAGGGAGGTGCAGGTGATGGATGTGGGGGACGCTGACATGAGTGCCTCGCGATTGCTGGATGCGGTCGGGGGTACGCGTACGGGACACCGCGAGGCGACGACGATCCAGTTCGGAGGAGAGCGAGAAGTCGGAGGAGAGCGAGAAGAAGGCTCCGTACCCAAGGACGGCTCGAACGCCGAGGTCGCACGCAGCGCACACGCGGGCCGGACAGATCACAGATCCGGCTGTGCGTGACGCGGTGTCTCAGACCTCAGACGAGCAACGTCCTTCTCCATTCGACGGCAACAGAACCGCTGTACACCGTAGGGGCGGCCCTGTGGGCTGTCAAAGGATTAACGCGCGCCCCCCGACGAACCTAGGAGACCTCGTGCCGAACGGCCCGCTCTCGTTGCCCGCCCGGCTCTACCTCCTGGCCTGGGACACCACGAAACGAAGGATCACCGGGTCGACCCATCTCCATCACCTGGTGCGGGCCGGAGCCCTCACCGAGCTCGCCCAGCGTGGGCTGCTCGTCGACGACGACGGCATCGTCACCCCGGTGGACGCCGACTCCCGGACGGGGGACCTCGTTCTCGACGGGCTCCTGGAGCTCGTGGCGGAGTCCCGGCCGCGCAGATGGAAGCCCTGGGTCACGTCGCGGGCCAGGGTCACTCTGGACGCCGTACGTGCCCAGCTCGTCGCCGAGGGATATCTGCGGGCGCGGAGGAAGCGGGTCCTCGGCTTCTTCCCCTCCGTGGAGTACGAGCTGGACCGGGTGCCCGCCGTTCAGGCCCTGCGCGCGGAGGCGCGACAGGTGCTGGAGGGGCCGGTGCCCGTCGCCGATGTCCGTGACCGCGACGCGGCCCTCGTGGCCCTAGCCACCGCGGCCGAGCTCCGCACCCTCGCGTCGCCCAAGGAGCGCAGGTTCCACAAGGCTCGCATCGACGAACTCACCGAACGCAGCGGCGCGGCGGCCCCGGCCCTGAGGAAGGTCGTCCAGGAGGTCCGTACGGCCGTGAGCGTGGCGGCCACGACGGCGTCGGCCACCACCGTGACCACGGCGAACTGACCGGACCCTGGCCGAGGCGCCCCGGGGAACGCGAGTTCCCGCGGGGGCCGTCCGTGAGCACGGGGATCCCGGACAGTGGCGCGACTTCGGCCGCGCGAACCCCCGGACGGCGGTACGCGCACCGGGAACGCGGTCTCCCGGACACTCACACGCTCACACGCGCTCCCCGCCCAGATGTCGGATTCCTGCCAGCCACGTCGCGCGGCCCGTGTTTGGCTTCCGGTCATGACGAACACCGAGCAGCTCCGCGAAACAGCCCTCGCCTTCCGTGCCCTGCACGTGCCCGGCCGCCCGCTCGTCCTGCCGAACGCCTGGGACGCGGCGAGCGCCCGGATCGTCGAGGAGGCCGGCGCGGGGGCGGTGGCGACGACCAGCGCGGGGCTGGCCTGGGCCCTGGGCGCGGCGGACGGGGACCAGCTGGACAGGGAGGGCGCCCTCGCGGCCGTCGCACGGATCGCCGCCGCGGTCGGGGTGCCGGTCAGCGCGGACATCGAGAGCGGCTACGCGCCCGAAGCGCAGGGCGTGGGGGACACCGTCCGCGCGGTGCTCGCGGCGGGCGCCGTGGGCGTGAACATCGAGGACGCCCTCCACACGGAGGGCGCCGGGCCGCTGCGCCCGGTGGACGAACAGGCCGAGCGCGTCGCGGCGGCCCGAGCGGCCGCCGACGCGGCGGGCGTACCGCTGTTCGTCAATGCCCGCATCGACACGTTCCTGCGCGGCGCGGGCGGGGTGGAGGAGACCCTGGAGAGGGCTGCCGCCTTCCTCGCGGCGGGAGCCGACGGCGTCTTCGTCCCGGGAACCGTCGACCCGGTGACCGTGAAGGCACTCGTCGAGGGCATCGAGGGCCCCCTGAACATCCTGGTGGGTCCCGGAGCGCCGTCCGTCGACGAGCTGGCCGCCCTCGGGGTGGCCCGGATCAGTGCGGGTTCGAGCATCGCGGTGGCCGCGTACGCCCTCGTCCGGCGTGCCGCGCGGGAACTGCTGGGCACGGGGACCTGCCGCACGCCGACCGGCGAGCTCGACTACGCCGGGCTCAACGCCCTGTTGGGCCATGTCGGTTGAGGTGCTGAACGGACCTGCGCCGGGTCAGCAGCTGCCCCGCATGAGTTCCGCGAGATCGTGGTCCAGGTCCACCTGGAGGTGTTCCAGGCCGGCCGGCACGAGCTCCGTGGTCTGCTGCAGGAAGTTCCGCACCTCGCCCGAGCGGACGTGCACCACGGCGGTGCCCTCGGGGGCGTGGAACTCCAGGACGGTGCGGTCGTATCCGTACGGCCGCACCCGTACGTCTCCGTACCCCACCGAGTCGTCGAGGCCCGACACGAGCAGTTCGCGGGCGAAGGTCCAGCAGACCTCCACGCCTTCGAGCGTGGCGGGTGCGGGGAAGGTCATGCGGACCGCGAACGGGTCGGTCCGGTCGTAGTGGAGCGTGGCGGGAATGCTCGGCATCCGCGGCGCGGCGGCGACGAGGCGGGCCTCTACGGGCTGCTCGATGACGGTGGACAACGCCTTGCTCCCTTGTGACGGCTGAACGAACTCCGGGCGGATGAAGCCGGTCAATTGAAGAGACGGAAGAATGACCCGGCGCGTGCACCTCTGAGCCGAGTGACCTCTGTCACCGAAGTCATGCACCGGGTAGATCCACTTTCCCCCGGCCCTGGTGATCCCTTTCCAATCCGAACCCACCCGACACCGAAGAGGACACCCGGGCGGGCCCCGAGGTTCCCGCGGGAGGCCATATGGACGCCATATGGACGCCATCGGGGGAGTGGACTAACTTCGCCCGCCATGAGGGTCTTGGGGAAGACGAGACGTACGAGTCGGACGGTCGGCGTGGGACTGGGGGCGGCCGCACTCGCCGCGGCGCTCGCGGTGGCGGCACCCGCGCAGGCGCACGAGGCGGACCGCGAGGCGGCGCGGACCCCGCGCTGGACTCTCAAGAACAGTGGTGGGGACGTCCGCTTCCGTGGACTGTCGGCCGTCAGCGGGGCCACCGCGTGGGTGGCCGGCTCGAAGGGCACCGTGCTGCGCACCGCCGACGGCGGCGCGCTCTGGCGGAACGTGTCGCCGCCCGGGGCGGCGGACCTGGAGTTCCGCGACATCGAGGCGTTCGACGCGCGGCGTGCGGTGGTCCTGGCCATCGGCGAGGGCGAGGCCTCCCGTGTCTACCGGACCGAGGACGGCGGCGCCACCTGGACCGAGTCCTTCCGCAACACCGATCCCAAGGCCTTCTACGACTGCCTCACCTTCCTCGACCGGCGTCATGGTCTGGCGATGAGCGATCCGGTGGACGGCAGGTTCCGCATCCTGTCGACCAGCGACGGCGGCCGCTCCTGGAAGGTGCTGCCCAGCGGCGGGATGCCCGCCGCGCAGGAGGGCGAGGCCGGCTTCGCCGCGAGCGGCCGGTGCCTGGTCGCTTCGGGGCCCCGGGATGTGTGGCTGGCCACGGGAGGAGGCGCACGCGCGCGTGTGCTGCACTCCGCTGACCGCGGACTGACCTGGACCGCCGCCGACACACCGGTCCCCGCGGGCGATCCGGCGCGCGGTGTCTTCGCCCTCGCCTTCCGCGACCGCGTCCACGGACTCGTGGTGGGGGGCGACTACCGCGCCGACCAGGCCTCACCGCAGGCCGCCGCGACCACCTCCGACGGAGGCCGCACCTGGACCGCCGCGGACCGGCCCCCGCCCGCCTACCGCTCCGGCGTCACCTGGCTTCCGCACAGCCCTGCCGCCGCCCTCGCGGTCGGCCCGACCGGCACCGACCTGACGACCGACGGCGGCCGAACCTGGCGCACCCTCGACACCGGCTCGTACGACACCGTGGACTGCGCCGCGGACCTGGGCTGCTGGGCCTCCGGCGAGAAGGGACGGGTCGCGCGGCTGGAGCGCTGAGCCGCGCCGTCCCGTGCGGTCTCCTGCTGTCCCGTGCCGTCTCTTGCGGTCTTCTCCTGTCCCGTGCCGCGCCGTTGGGGCATGTGCACCGCGAGCGGACGGCGACGATCAGCCCCGGCGAGCCGTGTGCACGGCCGTTTCCCGTGAATTCCCGCGAAGGCGTTCGGCCAGGTCACCCGTGGTCTTCCGTCCTTCGACGAGGGGCTGATCAGCCACGCCGCTGCCACCAGCGACGCTTCGGTTCGCGCGGCTGGGCAGGGGGTTCGGTGACCGCGAGGACGGGTGCGGTGACCTGGCCGAGGGCGCGCAGGGCGGTACGGATCCGGTCGAAGGGCGCGATCGTGTGGTGGCCGTCTTCTCCGGGCACTGCCACCCCGACGCAGACCAGCTTGAAGCTGTTCCCGTCGAGGGGGACGTCGATGAACACCGGTGCGCCGACGCAGCCTTGCGGCAGGGTTCCCGCCCAATGGACGCTGCCGTCGCCGGTGCGGGTGACCTCGCCGAGGACGACAGCCTGATCGCGTGCGGGCCGCTTCCCGGTACCGACGTCGTGGCCCAGCAGATAGGCCGTGACCGGGTTCGGACCGAGGCCCGCGATGTCCTCCGGCCCGGCTGCGATGCCGTCGGTGATCTCGTCGGTCGTCCAGTGCCACCCCTTGCGAGCGCCGTGCGCGTGCAGCCCGCCGGTGGGCATGACCGCGACTCCCAGGCCGTCGAGATGGGTCCACCCCCCGGCGAAGTCGAGCATCATCAAGTTCTCCGAGCTCGGCACGGGTGCGCACAGGTCGTGCCGGAGGGTGAACTCGGCCATCTCGACCTTCGTCGGCTCACTCGCGGTCACGAGGAACTGCCGGACGAACTCCCCCTCGGAGGTGGTCTCCACGAGGTCGTTGAACCAGAAGGCGGTGGCGTGCTGTTCGTCGCGGTTGGCTCGTTTGAAGGGCAGGGTCGCGCGGCCGGCATGACCGATTATCGCGTCGATGGTCTCGCCCCGGAAGTCCGGCGTATCTGACATGGTGCGAGAGCGTAGCGAACGCCTGCCGACGGCGAACGCGCAGGTCGGCACCCTTCCGTGTCCAGAACCCGGGTCGAGCCACCCAGCCCCGCTCCGCCCCGCAGATGTGCTGTCCGCCCGCGTCCACCCACTAGGCGATCATGCCCTAGGGTGCCGTGGGCATCGTGACGTGCTGCCTGACGAGTTCGTACGACCTCAATCGGTCGACCAACGCGTAGACGGGCGTCACCAGCATGAGCTCGTCCGCACCCGTCAGGTCGACCAGATCCGTCAGATGCCGGGCGACCGTCTCGGGTGCGCCGTGTGCCTGGTGTGCACGGAAGCTCGCCAGCGCCTGCGCCTCTTCCGCGGTGAAGGAGTGAGCCGCTGCTTCCGCGGGTGTGGGGAAGGGGATGTCGCCTCGCCCCTTGAGGAGTCCGGCCTTGACGACATCCATGGGGCCGGCGAGCCAGGAAGCCTCCTTCTCCGTCTCGGCGCACACCGTCTCCACGCAGATCAGCACGCGCGGGCGCGCGCACCAGGGGGAGGGGGAGAAACACCCGCGGTAGTGGCTGAGCGCGGCCAGGGTGTTGTCCGGGCGAATGTGATGGGCGAAGGCGATCGGCAGTCCGAGCTCCCCGGCGAGCGCGGCACCGGCTGTGCTCGAAGCCAGCAGCCACGGCTCCGGGAGCGGACCGAGCGCGACCTCGTCCACCAAGTGGCGCAGCGTCGAGGAGACATCGTCGCGGTACTCGTCGTCCGTCGTCGGCCCGGCCCCACGGCGCAGGGCCCGCGCCGTGGACTCGTCGAAGGTTCCCGGGCCACGGCCGATGCCCAGGTCGATCCGTCCCTCGTGCAGTGCGGACAGCGTGCCGAACTGCTCGGCCAGCATGATCGGGGCGTGGTTGGGGGCGAGGACACCCCCGGAGCCGAGCCGTATGGACGACGTCAACGCGGCTGCGTGGGCGGTCAGAACGACGGGCGGGAACGCTCCGATGGCCGGAGAGTGGTGGTGTTCGGCGTACCAGAGACGCAGATACCCGAGGTCCTCGATGCGCCGGGCGAACGCGGCGGTGTCGCGCAACGTGTCTGCGGCCCGGGTGCCCGTCTGGACCATGGCCACTTCGAGCGCGCTGAGCGGAACAGTGATCATTCGGTCAGTATAGGAATCACCCATCGGTATCAAATGCCTTTGCTCGCAAGGAAGTTCGGCCTCCACGCCGACCGCGGGGGCGCACAGCTCGGGGTGCTCGGGCCTGAACGAGGGGCAGTTCCGGCGGACTCGGCCGCGGACGCCCGGCACGCCCCGCACCCGGCACCCGGCACCCTGCACGCCCGGCACCCGGCACGGCCCGCACTCCCGCCGGTGAAGGTGTAAAGGAATCCTTGACGCGCCCGATCGTGTAAAGGCATCCTTTACGTGTGACCGATTCTTCGCCGTCCCTCACGGCCGTATGCGTCCAGCTCGCCGAGCAGGCATCGGCCCTGGCCGCCTCTCTGGGCAGCCCGGTGACCCCTCCCGCCTACCTCGACCTGGTCGGACGCGCCCAGGGCATCGATGCCCTGGGCGAACAGGTGCTCAAGCTGTGCGTCCAGCAGTCACGCGACGCCGGTCACACCTGGCAGGAGATCGGGGACCTGCTCGGAGTCACCCGCCAGGCCGCCTTCCAGCGGTTCGGCAAGCCCATCGACCCCCGAACCGGAGAACCCATGGACAAGACGGTGCGCATGACCGACGCCGCGGAACGCGCCCTCACCATCGTCACGGCCGTCCTGGAGGACCGCATGGACGACGCCCGGCCGTCGTTCAACGCGCAGGTCCTTGAGGCCTTCACCGACAAGGTCCGGGCCGACGGCCTGGCCACGGTCGCCGGACTCGTCGGCGCGTTCGAGGGCTTCGCGGAAGGCGAGCCGTTCGTCCGGCGCGTCGGCGACCACACCGTCGTCGACATCCCGCTGCGCTACGAGGCCGGTGACATGAAGGCCCGGGTCGCGTTCGACTCCGACGAGAAGGTCGCCGGAATCTTCGTCCTCGCGCCCGAGACCCCGTGACGTGTGCGTCCTTATCCGTTCCTGTTCGTCCACGTGCGTCCGCGGCCAGGGCGCGGATCCGCTGACGCGCCGACAGCAGCGGACGATCGGCCCGCAGCGAACACGAGGAGACGCAGTTGAGCCACGAGAGCACGACTCCCTATGCCGACGGCGGGATCCGCTGCGACGAGCAGGGCCTCACCATCCGGCGCTACTACCCGTGGGGGACGAAGTGGATCCCCTACACCTCGATCAGAGGGGTCACCACGCTTCCCCTGACCGGCGCGAACTCGGTCCGGAAGTGGCGCATCTGGGGGTCGGGAGACCTCGTCCACTGGTGGAACCTCGATGCGCGGCGGCCCCGTAAGGACATGGCGCTCGTGATGGACGTCGGACACCGTGTACGTCCCACGATCACGCCCGACGACCCGGACGCCGTCCGGCGCATCCTCGCCGAGCGTGTCGACGGCGGGTGATCGGGACCGGCCGGCTTGCCGGAGCGCGCGCACTCGCAGGTGTCCTCAGGCGGGCCCGTAGAGCTGCCGGGCTGGTTCAGTCCCGGCCGGAACGGCTTGAGCCGGCCCCAGTCGGCTCGTCCGCGGGCCCGCGGAGAGGAGGGCCGCGGAGTGGAGGGCCGTGGACCTCGTCATCGGGGACGTCGATCAGTCATTAGGCTCGTCCCCATCATGACGACCGTGAGGATTCCCGCGGGCTGGCCCGCCACCGAGGAACAAGCCCGCCTCGTGCAGGACGAGTTGCGTGAGCGGGTGGTGCTCGACGAGCCGGGCCCGCCGCCCGGCACCGGCCGGGTGACGGGCGTCGACGTCGCCTACGACGACGAGCGGGACGTCGTGGTCGCGGCGGCCGTGGTCCTCGACGCGGCGACCCTGGAGGTCGTGGCGGAGGCCACCGCCGTCGGCCGGGTCTCCTTTCCGTACGTCCCCGGACTGCTCGCCTTCCGCGAGATCCCGGCCGTCCTGGCCGCGCTGGACGCCCTGCCCTGCCCGCCCGGACTGGTCGTCTGCGACGGGTACGGACTCGCCCACCCGCGCCGTTTCGGCCTCGCCAGTCACCTCGGCGTCCTCACCGGGCTCCCCGTGATCGGGGTCGCCAAGAACCCGTTCACCTTCTCCTACGAGGAGCCGGGCGTCCGGCGCGGCAGCGCGTCGCCGCTCCTCGCCGGCACGGACGAGGTGGGCCGCGCCCTGCGCACCCAGGACGGGATCAAGCCCGTGTTCGTGTCCGTCGGCCATCGCGTGGACCTCGACAACGCCTGCGCGCACACCCTCGCGCTCAGCCCTAAGTACCGCCTGCCGGAATCCACCCGACGCGCGGACTCGCTGTGCAGACGGGCCCTCCAGGAGGCAACCGCCTGACGTCTTCGGACTGTCGGCCGGTCCGGCGTCCCTCGACCGCCGGCCCGCCCGGTGCCTCCCACGCGGCGGCCGGGACGGTCTGAGTACGTGTTCTGAGTACTCGTACGGATGTATGAAGCCGCCATGATCGGCAAACTGATCCGTATGACGACGCACCGTGCCCCGAAGCCCGCCGCCGACCCCGCTCGGCCCGCCGAACGCGCCGTGACGGCCGCACTGGTCCTCGCCGTTCCGGCCGGACTCGCCTGGATGGGCGGGATGATCTACACGGTCATGGCCTGGGCGTCGTGAGGGTCACCCAACCCTCACGCCCGCGTCGCACCCGCCGGAGTACCCGGCCCTTCGGGATTCTTCCGGGCCCCACCTGACTTCCCGTCCCTACCGAACCGCCGCCACCCGGAAGGTGATCCCCGCCGCGCCGAGCCGTTCCAGCAGCGCGTCGCCCATTGCCACCGCCGGTGTGACCTGGCCGGACGTCTTCGGCAGCTCGTCGAGGGCGAGGGACAACGCGGACTCCGCGAGCATCTTCGCGGTCTCGTCATAGCCGGGGTCGCCGCCCGAGACCTCGGTGAACACGCGCCGGCCGCCGCCCTCACCCACGAAGCGCACCGAGAACCAGCTCTTCGCACGGCGTGCGGCGCTCGGCCCCTCGCCCGGCTTGATCCGGTCGGACAGCCAGCGGCGCGCGGGCGGCAGCTGGGCGGCGGCGAACACCGCGCTCACTCCGGCGACCCCGCCGAGGGCGATGGGCAGCCGCTCGACGGCCGCGTAGTGGCGGTAGCGGAAGTCCGGCCCGTACCGCGCCAGTGCGCGCGCCGAGCGCTGCACGACCTGGGCGTCGATCGTGGGGAGCGGCAGGGCCCACGCCCCGACCTCCGCGGCGAACCGTGGCGCGCCCAGCGGGGCTGTGACTCGGCGCTCCATCAGGCGCGGTTCGTGATGCCTGCGCTCCCTCGCCGCGGCCAGCATGTGGCGGCCACGGGCGAACTGGTTGAGCGCGGAGGCGAAGGTGCCGCCCGAGAACATCGCCTGGGAGCGCACGAATCCGTCGACCCGCAACGGCACGTCCTCCGGGAGCTGCCGCACGGTGAAGTAGGCGCCCAGGTCGTGCGGGATCGAGTCGAAGCCACAGGCGTGCACGAGCCGCGCGCCCGTCTCCCGCGCGCGTGCGTCGTGCCGGACGTACATCAGGTCCACGAACTCGGGCTCGCCGGTCAGGTCCAGGTAGTCGGTCCCGGCGTCCGCGCAGGCGGCCACCAGGTCCTCCCCGTAGGTGATGTACGGCCCCACCGTCGTGGCCACCACGCGCGCGTGGCGGGCGAGTTCGCGTACCGAATCCGGGTCCGTCACGTCCGCCCGCAGCACAGCGGGTACGCCGCCCAGCCGCTCCCGCAGTCGCTCCAGTTTCTCCGCGCTGCGCCCGGCGATCGCCCACCGGAGCCCCTCGGGCGCGTGAGCGGCCAGGTACTCCGCCGTGAGTTCCCCGACGAACCCCGTGGCTCCGAAGAGCACGATGTCGTACGCGCGGTCCGACTCGATCAGCCTGCTCATGACACCCTCCGCACTGTGGGCTGCGCTCGATCGTGCGGTGCCCGCCCGCCACGTCGTGCGCGAAGCGCCGTTGTCGGTGGCTGAGGCTAGCGTGAGGTACGAACAGTCGGACGACGAGGTCGCACGAACAGGCCGGAGGCAGCCGTGGCCGTGTCGAAAAACGCGCTGAAAAAGTGGCAGAAGGTGCGCGAGTTCGCGCTCGGCCTGCCCGGCGCCACGGAGGAGTTCCCCTGGGGCGAGACGGTCGCGAAGGTCAACAAGAAGGTCTTCGTCTTCCTCGGTCTCGACGACGGCAGCTATCCCCTGGGCGTCACGGTGAAGCTCAAGGACGAGGCGGCGCACGCCCACGCGCTCACCTCACCCGGTGCGGAGCCCGCCGGGTACGGCCTGGGCAAGGCCGGCTGGGTGCGCGTACCCCTGGAGGACCAAGGGGCTCCCGCGGCGGAGCTGCTGTGCGACTGGGTCGAGGAGAGCTATCGCGTCATAGCGCCCAAGAGAGTGATCGCGGAGCTGGACCGACGCTGATCCCGGAACCGGTCCGATACCCGTCCGGAATTTAACTAAGCGCTTGCTCGCCAAGGGCTTGCTCGAAGTGGAACACGTTCTTAACATCGCTGATGTCACATCAGTGGTGTCACAGTGCTGGGGGCTTGATGACAGCGGCAGGAACGCCGGGGCACGGTCCCCTCGCCGGGGTGCGCGTGGTCGAGCTGGCGGGCATCGGTCCCGGCCCGTTCGCCGCCATGATGCTCGCCGATCTCGGAGCGGACGTCGTCCGGGTGGACCGGCCCGGCGGCCCCGGGATCGGGGTCGATCCGGCCTACGACGTCACCAACCGCAACAAGCGGTCCGTGATCGTGGACCTCAAGTCCGAGGACGGCGCGGCGAGCGTGCTCGACCTGGCCGAACGGGCCGACATCCTGATCGAGGGCTACCGCCCCGGGGTCGCCGAGCGTCTGGGTGTCGGCCCCGAGGCCTGCCGTGCCCGCAACCCGGAGCTCGTGTACGGCCGGATGACCGGGTGGGGCCAGGAAGGCCCGCTCGCCCACCGGGCCGGGCACGACATCGCCTACATCGCGCTCACCGGCACCCTGGGCATGATCGGTGAGCCGGGTGAGCCGCCGGCGGTCCCCGCGAACCTCCTCGGCGACTACGCGGGCGGCTCCCTCTACCTCGTCGTCGGCGTCCTGGCGGCCCTTCAGCACGCGCGCGTGACCGGAGTCGGGCAGGTCGTGGACGCGGCCATCGTCGACGGCGCCGCGCACCTCTCCACGATGATCCACGGCATGATGGCCGCGGGCGCCTGGCAGGACCGGCGTCGAGCGAACCTCCTCGACGGCGCCTGCCCCTACTACGGGACCTACGCGACGGCCGACGGCCGGTACATGGCGGTAGGACCCCTGGAGCAGCGGTTCTACGACGAGTTCGTCGAACTGCTCGGCATCCCCGAACTCGGCCCCGCCCGCCAGGACCCGGCCCGCTGGGAGGAACTGCGCGAGAGCGTCGCCGCCCGTTTCAGGACCCGTACCCGGGACGAGTGGACCGCCGTCTTCGAGGGCTCCGACGCCTGCGTGGCGCCGGTCCTGTCGCTGCGCGAGGCCCCCGAGCACCCGCACCTCGCCGCCCGCGGCACCTTCGTGGACCACGGCGGCATCACCCAGCCGGCCCCCGCGCCGCGTTTCTCGGCCACTCCCACCTCGGTCCGCGGCGGTCCCGCCCAGCCGGGCGCCGACACCGCGGACGTGGCACGCGACTGGGACGTACCCCGGCTGACGAAGGACGGCGGCTGATGGAGCTCGACCGACCGCCCGCCCCCGGCGCGGACCGCGCGCCCGCGGGAACCCCCGCGAGCCCCGGAACCGCGCTTCACGAGGGTTCCCCCGCGACCTCCAGGAAGGCGTTTCCCGCATGAAGCGGCAGATCTTCACCGCCGAGCACGACGCGTTCCGCGAGACGGTGCGCACCTTCCTGGCCAAGGAGGTGCTGCCCCACTACGAGCAGTGGGAGAAGGACGGCATCGTCTCGCGCGAGGCCTGGCGGGCGGCGGGCAAGCAGGGCCTGCTCGGACTCGCCGTGCCCGAGGAGTACGGAGGCGGCGGCACCACCGACTTCCGCTACAGCGCCGTACTCGCCGAGGAGTTCACGCGCGCGGGAGCGGCGGGACTCGCCCTCGGGCTGCACAACGACATCATCGGGCCGTATCTGACGGACCTCGCCACCGAGGAGCAGAAGCGGCGGTGGCTGCCCGGCTTCTGCGACGGCACGCTCATCACGGCGATCGCCATGACCGAACCCGGCGCCGGATCGGACCTCCAGGGCATCACGACCCACGCCGAGGACAAGGGCGACCACTTCCTGCTCAACGGCTCCAAGACCTTCATCTCCAACGGCATCCTCGCCGACCTGGTGATAGTGGTCGCGAAGACCACCCCCGAAGGCGGTGCGCGCGGTCTGTCGCTGCTCGTCGTCGAACGCGGCGCGGAGGGCTTCGAGCGCGGCCGCAACCTCGACAAGATCGGCCAGAAGTCGCAGGACACGGCCGAGTTGTTCTTCAACGACGTGCGCGTGCCCAAGGAGAACCTGCTCGGCGAGCTGAACGGCGCGTTCGTCCACCTGATGACGAACCTGGCGCAGGAGCGCATGGGCATCGCCGTCGCCGCCATCGCCGGAGCCGAACACCTGCTGGAGATCACCACGCAGTACGTGAAGGAGCGCGAGGCGTTCGGGCGGCCGCTCGCGAAACTCCAGCACATCCGCTTCGAGATAGCCGAGATGGCCACCGAGTGCGCCGTCACGCGCACCTTCCTGGACCGCTGCATCGTCGACCACTCGAACGGCGAACTCGACGCGGTGCACGCCTCGATGGCCAAGTGGTGGGCGACCGAACTGCAGAAGCGCGTGGCCGACCGCTGCCTCCAACTGCACGGCGGCTACGGCTACATGACGGAGTACCGGGTCGCACGGGCCTTCACGGACGGACGCATCCAGACCATCTACGGCGGGACGACCGAGATCATGAAGGAGATCATCGGCCGCTCCCTGCTCGGCTAACCTCCCCGAAAGGCTTACCAGTGAGCACCGAAGCGTACGTGTACGACGCGATCCGCACCCCGCGCGGTCGCGGCAAGCAGACCGGCGCCCTGCACGGAACCAAGCCCATCGACCTGGTCGTCGGGCTCATCCACGAGGTGCAGCGCCGCTTCCCGGGCCTCGACCCGGCCGCCATCGACGACATCGTGCTCGGCGTCGTCGGCCCGGTCGGCGACCAGGGCTCCGACATCGCCCGTATCTCGGCGATCGCCGCCGGACTGCCCGACACGGTGGCCGGCGTCCAGGAGAACCGCTTCTGTGCCTCGGGCCTGGAAGCCGTCAACCTGGCCGCGATGAAGATCCGTTCGGGCTGGGAGGACCTGGTGCTCGCGGGCGGCGTCGAGTCGATGTCGCGGGTGCCGATGGCCTCGGACGGCGGCGCGTGGTTCGCCGACCCGATGACCAACCTGGCCACCAACTTCGTGCCGCAGGGCATCGGCGCCGACCTCATCGCCACCATCGAGGGCTTCTCGCGCCGCGACGTCGACGAGTACGCGGCCCTCTCCCAGGAGCGCGCCGCCGCGGCCGTCAAGGACGGCCGCTTCGAGAAGTCCGTCGTCCCCGTCAAGGACCGCAGCGGTCTCACGGTCCTCGACCACGACGAGTTCCTGCGCCCCGGCACGACGGCCGACTCGCTCGCCAGGCTGAAGCCGTCGTTCGCGGACATCGGCGAACTGGGCGGCTTCGACGCCGTGGCCCTGCAGAAGTACCACTGGGTCGAGCAGATCGACCACGTCCACCACGCGGGCAACTCCTCCGGCATCGTCGACGGCGCCTCACTCGTCGCCATCGGCTCCAAGGAGGTCGGCGAGCGCTACGGCCTCACCCCGCGCGCGCGGATCGTCTCCGCGGCCGTCTCCGGCTCCGAGCCCACCATCATGCTCACCGGGCCCGCGCCCGCGACCCGCAAGGCGCTCGCGAAGGCCGGGCTGACCATCGACGACATCGACCTCGTCGAGATCAACGAGGCCTTCGCGGCCGTCGTCCTGCGTTTCGTGAAGGACATGGGCCTGTCGCTGGACAAGGTCAACGTCAACGGCGGCGCCATCGCGCTCGGCCACCCGCTCGGTGCCACCGGCGCGATGATCCTCGGCACCCTCGTCGACGAACTGGAGCGCCAGGACAAGCGGTACGGCCTCGCCACCCTGTGCGTGGGCGGCGGCATGGGCATCGCCACGATCGTCGAGCGCGTCTGACCTCCCCAACGGATCAAGGATCTACGGAGCATCCCCTGATGAGCACTGAGCCCACCACCATCCGCTGGGAACAGGACGAGACCGGCGTCGTCACCCTCGTCCTCGACGACCCCAACCAGTCCGCGAACACCATGAACCAGGCCTTCAAGGACTCGATCGCGGCGGTCGCCGAGCGCGCCGAGGCCGAGAAGGACTCCATCCGCGGCATCATCTACACCTCCGCCAAGAAGACCTTCTTCGCGGGCGGCGACCTCAAGGACATGATCCAGGCGGGTCCCGAGGACGCCCAGCGGGTCTTCGAGGAAAGCACCGCCATCAAGTCCTCGCTGCGCCGCATCGAGACCCTGGGCAAACCGGTCGTCGCCGCGATCAACGGCGCGGCCCTCGGCGGCGGTTACGAGATCGCCCTCGCCTCCCACCACCGGGTCGCCCTCGACGCGCCCGGCTCCAAGATCGGCCTGCCCGAGGTAACCCTCGGCCTGCTGCCCGGCGGTGGCGGTGTCACCCGCACGGTCCGCCTCATGGGCATCGCCGACGCGCTCCTGAAGGTGCTCCTCCAGGGCACCCAGTACGCGCCGCGGCGAGCCCTGGAGAACGGTCTCGTCCATGAAGTGGCCGCGACCCGCGAGGAGATGCTCGCCAAGGCGCGCGCCTTCATCGACGCCAACCCCGAGTCCCAGCAGCCCTGGGACAAGCCGGGTCACCGGATCCCGGGCGGAACACCCGCCAACCCGAAGTTCGCGGCGAACCTGCCGGCCTTCCCGGCCAGCCTGCGCAAGCAGCTCGGCGGCGCGCCCTACCCGGCCCCGCGCAACATCCTCGCCGCCGCCGTCGAGGGCTCCCAGGTCGACTTCGAGACCGCGCTGGTCATCGAGGCCCGCTACTTCACCGAGCTGGTCACCGGCCGGACGTCGAAGAACATGGTCCAGGCGTTCTTCTTCGACCTCCAGGCCGTCAACTCCGGCGCCAACCGCCCCCAGGGCATCGAGCCGCGCCCGGTCCGCAGGGTCGCCGTCCTCGGCGCCGGGATGATGGGCGCGGGCATCGCGTACTCCTGCGCCCGCGCGGGCATCGACGTCGTCCTCAAGGACGTCTCCGCCGACGCCGCGGCCAAGGGCAGGGCGTACTCCGAGAAGCTCTGCGCCAAGGCCGTGTCCCGGGGACGTACGACCCAGGAGAAGGCCGACCAGCTGCTCGCCCGCATCACGCCCACCGCCGACCCGAACGACCTCGCCGGCTGTGACGCCGTCATCGAGGCCGTCTTCGAGGACACCGCGCTCAAGCACAAGGTGTTCCAGGAGATCCAGGGCATCGTCGAGCCCGACGCCCTGCTCTGCTCCAACACCTCGACGCTGCCCATCACCGCGCTCGCCGAGGGCGTGGAACGGCAGGAGGACTTCATCGGGCTGCACTTCTTCTCGCCCGTCGACAAGATGCCGCTCGTCGAGATCATCAAGGGCGAGCGCACCGGCGACGAGGCACTGGCCCGTGCCTTCGACCTCGTACGGCAGATCAAGAAGACCCCGATCGTCGTCAACGACTCGCGCGGCTTCTTCACCTCCCGGGTCATCGGGCACTTCATCAACGAGGGCGTCGCGATGGTGGGCGAGGGCATCGAGCCCGCCTCCGTCGAGCAGGCCGCCGCCCAGGCCGGCTACCCGGCCAAGGTGCTCTCCCTCATGGACGAGCTGACGCTCACCCTGCCGCGCAAGATCCGCAAGGAGTCGAAGCAGGCCGTCGAGGAGGCGGGCGGCACGTGGGAGACCCACCCCGCCGAGGCCGTCATCGACCGCATGGTCGACGAGTTCGGGCGCCCCGGCCGCAGCGGCGGCGCGGGCTTCTACGAGTACGGCGAGGACGGCAAGCGCACCAGGCTGTGGCCGGGCCTGCGCGAGCACTTCACGAAGGCGGGCCACGAGATCCCGTTCGAGGACATGAAGGAGCGCATGCTCTTCTCCGAGTCGCTCGACACGGTCCGGCTCGTGGAGGAAGGCGTCCTGACGTCGGTCGCCGACGCCAACATCGGCTCCATCCTCGGGATCGGCTTCCCGGGCTGGACCGGCGGTGTCCTGCAGTACATCAACGGCTACGAGGGCGCGACGGGTACCGGACCGGCCGCGTTCGCGGCCCGCGCGCGGGAGCTCGCCGAGCGCTACGGGGACCGTTTCCTCCCGCCGGCGCTGCTCGTCGAGAAGGCGGAGAGGGGCGAGCGGTTCACAGACGCGTCCTGACCGGGCCCACGCCACCCCCGGGGGCCACGCCACTCCCGGGGGTCACGCCCCCGGGCACAGATCACGCTCGGGCGCGCATCGCACGCGGTCGCGCATCGCACGCGGTCGCACGCCACATCCGGGCGCATGCCACGGGGTGACGTGTCGCCGAGTGGTATGAGGGACTTGCTCCATGGGGACGGGTACCGGACGCCGACCCGCGAACCGGTACCCGTCCACGCATGTCCGCGCCCAGGCCGTCCCGGGCACCCGTCGGCCGCGCGACCTCGTCTCCACCCTCCTCCACGTGGTCGACGAGGTCAGCGGCTTCCTGACCGGCCGGACCCGCAACGTGGCAGGCGGTTCGGCCTGCTTGCGACCGCTCGCGTCCCGGGGCGGGCCGACCCGGGATCAGGACCCGGATTCCTTGAGCCACTCCCGCAGCTCGTCCTTCAACGAGCGCTGGAACGCGGTGAGGAGCGCCTGCACGACCAGCGGCTGCATGTGCGCCGAGAGCGACTTCACCGCCGCCACCGACTCCCGTTCACCCACGGCGCCGCGCAACAGGACGGACAGTTCGTGGGCCGCCGCGCGCGAGTGCTCCAGCAGGACGGTCCGCGCGGCGAGGATCGTCTCGTCCGCGATGGGTACGTCCAGGAGCTCCACGCCGAGCTTCAGCAGCCCGGGGTCCAGCCGGACGGAGTCCCCTGTCCGCTCTATGACGCCCATCGCGGCGAGCCGCTCCAGTTCCGCGTCGCCGAGCGCCCGCCCGGCCAGCCGCTCCAGCTCCTCCCGGGTCACGTCCTCCATCGCGTCGGGCGCCCAGGAAGCCACCACGGCACGGTGGATGGCGAGGTCGTGCGCGCTCAGCCCCGGCGGCAGTCGTGTCAGATGGCGCTCGATCGCGGCCAGTGTCATGCCCTGGTGCTGCAACTCCTCGATGAGCGCGAGCCGGGCCAGATGCTCCTGACTGTAGTGGCCGACGCGACGGGGGCCGATCACGGGCGGCGGCAGCAGGCCCCGGGCGCTGTAGAAGCGGACCGTACGGACCGTGACGCCCGCCCGCGCGGCCAGTTCGTCGACCGTGAGCGTCGGCTCCTCCGTGTCCGTCGTCATGCCAGGTCCTCGCCTCTCGCCTCGTGCGGCGCGCGCCCACGGTGACCGGTGACGGCGCGGTGCAACAGTATTGCTGTCCCACCGGTGTCGTGAAAGCTTCTGTCCAGGAGCGACGTGGGTCGTGGTCCGCGGGGACGTTGAGGCAGAAGACGTGGACCACGTTGGCGGCCGGCCGCCGCCGCCCGCAACGCGATGGTGCCGCCCGCCAGGCATACGGACCGACTCGACGAGACCGGGGCGACGAGACCGGGTCAGGTCAGCGCGGCCGGTGTCGATCGGCCTGCGCGAGAAAGCGACTTGCGGAAGTTTCTGCAACGCCTTGCCGTGACGGTCGGGGACTGCTTGACTCGCTGCTCGCGTCCGAGAGGAAGAGTCATGAGCCGCGACATCGACGTCCTCGTCCTGGGCGGCGCGGGTGTGGACACCATCGTCCACGTCCCCGAACTGCCGCTTCCCTACGCCGACAGCTACATGATCCGTCCAGGCATCGAGAGCCGGGCCGGGCAGACCGGTGATTTCGTCGCGCTGGGCCTGCACGCCCTCGGCCTGCGCACGCACCACCTCGACATGCTCGGCGACGACCCCGAGGGCGACCTCGTACGAGCCCTGCACCGCGACCGGGGCATCCCGCTCACCGCGGTTCCCCAGCCCGCGGGCACGAAGCGCGCGGTCAATCTCGTCGGCCCGGACGGACGCAGACTGTCCCTGTACGACGACAGCCGCTCGCGCGAAGGGGACCGGCTTCCCGAGAAGACGGTAAGGGACCTGGCCGCGGCGAGCCGTCACGCCCATGTCTCCATCACCCACCCGTGCGCCTTCGCCCTGCAGGCACTCCGGGAGGCCGGGGTGACCCTGTCGACCGACCTGCACAACTGGGACGGCGAGAATCCCTATCACGAGCCGTTCGCCTACGCCGCCGACGTCGTGTTCGTCTCCACCACCGCCCTCGCCGACCCCGAGCGCACCATGCGGAGGATCGTGGAACGGGGCCGGGCCGAGGTGGTCGTCGCCACGGCCGGAGCCGAGGGCGCGTACCTGCTGACCGACGGCGAACTGACCCACGTCCCGGTGGTCCCGCCCCGCATGCCCGTCGTCGACTCGAACGGTGCCGGGGACTCCTTCGCGGCGGGCTTCCTCTACGGCCGTCTGTCCGGCGAACCGGTCCGGCGCTGCGCCCTGTACGGCGCGGTGGCCGGCGCCTACGCGTGCACCGTACCCGCGACCCGGGCCGACGCCATCAGCCGCGACGAACTCCTGTCCCAGGTGGCCGAGTCGGAGGAGAAGGCCACCCACAGCTGAACCACCCACAGCTGAACCACCCACAGCTGAACCACCCGCCCGCCGACGGCCGCCGCCCGCCCGTCCCCGGCGGAGACGGTCGGGGACGGGCGGGCGGGGAAGGCTCCTGGGGGCAGGTGCCCGGTGCCTCAGCCGGAGTGCACCGCGTCAGTGGCGGCGATCTTCTTCCACGACTTCGGCCGGGCCACGACACCCTCCGCTGCCGAGACGGGGGCGAGGCCCGCGCTCCGCGCCGCGGGCGCCGCCGGCTTCGACGGCTGGAACAGCCAGGTGTCGAAGAGGGTCGTGAGCGACGTGCCGGACACCCGCTCCGCGTACTTCTGGAAGTCCCCGACCGACGCGTTCCCGTACGCGTGTTCCTTCGGCCACCCCTTCAGGATGGCGAAGAAGGCGTCGTCCCCGACCTCGTTGCGCAGCGCCTGCACCGCCAGCGCGCCCCGGTCGTAGACCGCGATGTCGAACTGGTTGTCAGGCCCCGGGTCGCCGGGCGCCACCGTCCAGAACGCGTCGTCCGCCGGGTGTGAGGCGTACGTGTAGTCCGCCAGTTCCTGCGTCGTGCCCTCGCCCTCGTGCTCCGACCACAGCCACTGCGCGTAGCGCGCGAAGCCCTCGTTGATCCAGATGTCCTTCCAGCCCTTGAGCGACACGTCGTCGCCGTACCACTGGTGCGCCAACTCGTGCACGACCACCGAGGTGTTGGAGCCGTTCGCGAACTGCCGCGGGCTGTAGTAGATCCGGGTCTGGGTCTCCAGCGCGTACCCGGTGGTCGTGTTGGGGACGTAGCCGCCGGCGGAACTGAAGGGATACGGCCCGAAGTAGCCGCTCAGCCAGTCGACCAGCTCTCCCGTGCGTTCGACACTGGCGCGCGCCGCCCCGTCGTTGTCCCCGAGGTCCTTGCTGTAGGCGTTGACGACCGGGACACCGCCCTCGGACGTGCTGGTCGTGATGTCGAACTTCCCGACCGCGAGGGTGGTCAGATAGGTGGCCTGCGGCTTGTTGGACCGCCAGTTGTAGCGGGTCCAGCCGAGGCGTGAACTCGTGGACTGCAGCGTGCCGTTGGAGATCGCCTGGGTGCCGTCCGGAACGGCCACGGACACGTCGTACGTCGCCTTGTCGAGCGGGTGGTCGTTGCTCGGGTACCACCACCAGGCCGACTCGGGCTCGTCCGCCGCGACCGCCCCGTCCGGGGTGCGGTGCCAGGTCGAGAAGCCGTACGCGCTCTTCGTGGACGGCACCCCGCTGTAGCGGACGACGACGGTGACCGGCGTGCCCTTGGCCAGTGGCGTGGCCGGCGTGATCTCCAGCTCGTGCTGACCCGAGGTGGCGAACGACGCCTTCGCGCCGTTGACCCGCACCTCGCTGACGTCGAGCAGAAAGTCCAGATCGAACCGGGACAGGTCCTGCGTGGTGGTCGCCAGGAGGGTGGCCGTGCCCTCCAGTTCGTCGGTCCGCGGCTGGTACGTGAGCCGCAGGTCGTAGTGCGAGACGTCGTATCCGCCGTTGCCGTAGGCCGGGTAGTAGGGGTCGCCGATGCCCGGTGCTCCCGGCGTGTAACTTGCCGCCGATGCCGGGATCGCCAGCAGTAAGGAGGCGGCGAGGGCGCCCGGGGCGATGAGTCTGCGGTGCACGTCAAGCTCCAAGTCGTCAGGGCGTGAAGTCGGTCCGGAGCCTATTCAGTCCCGGTGGCCCCAGTCATGTCCACGGCCACCCCTGTCACACGATCGCCATTCGGCCGACATGAGTCATCCAGCCCCATGGGTCTTTCCATCTGCCCTCTGTCGCACGGGAGTTCACCGGGGTACCTTCCGCGCATGCCGATACCAGTACGCCGCATGCGCTTCATGACCTGGAGATCGCTCGCGACGGCGGCCGTTGCCGCCCTGATGGCCGCCTTACTCGTTCCGGTCGCCGCACACGGCGCCCCGCGGGAGAGCGCCCCGGTCTATTCGTACGAGAACGCGATCCGTGAGTCCGTCTGGGTCGACACCGGTCTCGACGGCGACAGCGACGGGAAGAACGACCGCGTCGCCGTCGATATCGTCCGGCCCCGTGAACTCGCCCGCCAGGGGCGCAAGGTCCCCGTGATCATGGACGCCAGCCCGTACTACTCCTGCTGCGGGCGCGGCAACGAGAGCCAGAAGAAGACGTACGACGCGAACGGCCACGTCGTCCAGATGCCGCTGTTCTACGACAACTACTTCGTGCCGCGCGGTTACGCCTTCGTCGGCGTCGACCTCGCCGGGACCGACCGCTCCGACGGCTGCGTCGACGTGGGCGGACGCTCCGACATCCAGTCCGCCAAGGCGGTGGTCGACTGGCTCAACGGCCGCGCCAAGGGCTACACCACCCGCACCGGCCCCGCCACGGCCAAAGCCGGCTGGACCAACGGCAGAACCGGCATGATCGGCAAGAGCTGGGACGGCACGATCGCCAACGGCGTCGCCGCCACCGGCGTCAAGGGTCTGAAGACCGTCGTGCCGATCAGCGCCATCTCCTCCTGGTACGACTACTACTTCGCCAAGGGGGCCCCGCTCTACGACTCCGGCCCCGACTGGCTGTCCGACTACGTCGACAGCCCCGACGCCCGCGCCAAGTGCGCCGCAGTGCAGCGGAAGCTGGTCGACCAGGCGCCGCGCACCGGCGACTGGACGTCGCTGTGGACCGAGCGCGACTACGTCAAGGACGCCGCGAAGGTGAGGGCCAGCGTCTTCCTCGTCCACGGCATGCAGGACCTCAACGTCCGCACCAAGAACTTCGGCCAGTGGTGGGACGCGCTCTCCAAGCACGGTGTGGAGCGCAAGATCTGGCTCTCCCAGACCGGTCATGTCGACCCCTTCGACTTCCGCCGCGGCGCCTGGGTCGACACCCTGCACCGCTGGTTCGACCATGAACTCCTCGGCTACGACAACGGCATCGACCACGAGCCCATGGCCGACATCGAACGCCACCCCGACCAGTGGGCCACTTCCACCGTCTGGCCGCCCCGCACCACCAGTGCCACGACCCTGCGTCCGGGCACCGGCGCGCAGCCGGGCGTCGGCACCCTCGGACTTCGCGGCAAGCCCGGAACCGAGACCTTCACCGACGACCCGAAGCTGAGCGAGACCGACTGGGCCGCGAACGTCGACCGGCCGACCCCCGACAAGGCCGGCTTCGCCACCGGGCCGCTCACCCACGACCTGAGGCTCTCCGGTTCCTCCAAGGTGACCGTCACCGCCACGCCGACCACCTCCACGGCCCATCTGTCGGCGGTACTCGTGGACCTCGGGCCGGACACCGTCCGTGACTACGCCGGCTCAGGCGAGGGCATCACCACCCTCACCGACCGCACCTGCTGGGGCCCGAGCACGGCCGGCGACAGCTCCTGCTACCAGGTGACCGAGGCGGCCAGGACCGACGTCGACTACACAGTTCTCAGCCGCGGCTGGGCCGACCTCGGCAACTACGCCTCGGACCATGGCGTCCCGCTCACGCCGGGCACCGCGTACACCATCACGCTGGACCTGGCGGCCACCGACCACGTCGTCCCGAAGGGCCACCGGCTCGCGCTGATCGTCGCGGGCACCGACAAGGATCTCATCGACCCACCCTCCAGCACGCCGACCCTGACCCTCGACCTGTCCCGCACCTCGGCCCGGGTCCCCCTGGTGGGCGGCGCCGAAGCGTTCTCGCGGGCGACGGCGGGCTCCACGGCGGCCCCGGCCGCGTCCGTCCTCGACGGCGTACGCGACCCCGGCACCGCGCTCCGCGTCCCGGGGGCGAGCCGCTGACCGGAGATTCTCCGACCGGAGCGTCTCCGATCGATGGCGCTCGAACCGGTGACGCTCCGAAGGCCGGCGCACCGAGCGGTGGCGCACCGAGCGGTGGCGCACCCAGCGGTGGCGCACCGAACGGGGCGCCACCGGAGATCCGCTGATCTCCCTCGATCAGACGGAGGCGGTCGGGCCGACGAGTTCGGCCGCCTCCCGCGCGCAACCCCACGCCACGGTCACCCCGGCACCCCCGTGCCCGTAGTTGTGCACCAACACCCGTCCGTCCGGCAGGACTTCGCGTTCCAGCCGGACGGCGTGGCGCACCGGCCGCAGTCCCACCCGATGGCCGAGCACGCGCGCCCCGGCGATCTCGGGGCGCAGCGCCGCGCACCGCCCGACGATCGCCGCCGCCACCTCCGGGTCGGGGACCCGCGACCAGTCGTCCTCGTCCATGGTGCCGCCGAGGACCAGCCGGTCAGGCTGCGGGAAGACGTACGTGGTCGTCCCGGCCGCCGGGTCCGTCGAGACGAGCCACTCACGGATCCCGGGGTTCTCGACGAGCACGAGCTGCCCGCGTACGGGCCGTACGGCCGGATCCGGGACGAGGTCGCGGGCGCCGAGGCCCGCGCAGTTGACGACGACCGGCGCGTTCGGCTCCGCGAGGTCCGTCACCGTACGTTCCTCGACCGTCCCGCCGCCCCGCAGCAGCCGCTCACGCAGATGGCGCAGATGCGTGGGCATGTCGATCAACGGCAGCCGCGCCCGCAACGCGGTACCCGGGTACTCCCGTGCCGTCGCCGCGCGCAGTCCGGGCACCCGGGCCGCCCACGACCCCAGCTCGTCCAGCCGCGTCTCGCCCATGACTCCCTCGACCAGGCGTACGCCACTCTCCTCGGGCCGTGACGCCAACTCCTCCTACACGGAGAGGGACACGAGCGCCCACTCGCGGGCGAGCGCCTTCGGCTCGACGCGATACGGCCACCACAGGGCCCCCGCAACCGCCGAGGTGGTCCGCTCGGCGGGCTCCCGCGTCCACACCCGGACCCGCCTTCCGGCCTCGGCCAGCAGCACGGCCGTCGTCAGGCCTACGACCCCGCTGCCGACCACGATCACGTCGTCGCTCCCGGGTTTCTCCATGCCGGGACGTTAGCGGAACGGGCCGTGCCGCGGTCGCATCACTCTCCGTCCGGGGATACTCACAGCATGTCTGCCGAGTACGCCACGTTCGGCCTGGCACCGGCGATGCGTGCCGGTGGAGTCCTCGCCGACGGTGACCGCCAAGTGAACCGGGACTTCCTCGACTTCATCGTCGACGGACGCCCGTTGCTGTTCCAGCTCTCCGACCTCGACGCGGTGTCCCCGCTCGCCTCCGACGTACCGCCCGCGATCTTCACCGCGCAGGTGCGCGGCCTTCTCCTGGAGGCCGACGCCCCGCTCGAAGGGGGCCGATACGTCATCTACGGCTGCCCCGAGTGCGAGAGCGTCGAGTGCGGTGCCGTCACCGCGCTGATCGAGAGGGACGGCGGTGACTACGTCTGGCGGGACTTCGCCTGGCAGACCGGTGAACGGGCCGACCTGGAACGCAACGGCTACCACGGCATCGGGCCCTTCCGCTTCCACGGCCCCGAGTACCGCGGCGCGCTGAACTCCCTGCTCGACGGCGACGCCGGAGTCCGCCGCCGCGTCCTGCTGATCGGCGCCCGGGGCGCCGTCCTCGCGAAGCCGGCCGCCGCCCTGCGCGCCGTCGGTATCGGCGCCGTCGTCGCCCGCGACGCCGCGCAGGTCGCGGGGGTCGCGGCGGGCGAACTGCGCGCCTACGGCGCGGTGGTGTTCGGCCGGGCCGTCCCCGAGGTGGAACGGGCCGCCGTAAGGGAGTCGTTCCGCGGCGCGGGCGCCGACGTCGCCCATGTCGAGGGCCTCGCCCCGATCGTTCCGCTGCTGGTCGCCCAGATCGAGCACGCCCTGGACCGCAGCCCCCGGGAGCTGCGCCGGCTCACCCGCCTGGTCGCCGCCGACGGCGAGGCCGAAGTCGAGATCACCTCCCCCTGCCGGGTCCGGCTGACCGCCTACCGCCTGGACCGCCTCTCGCGCACCCACGCGCACCACGTGTTCGACGGAATCCTGGAACCCGGCCACCACCGTATCCCGCTGGAGCCCAGGGCGGTGAAGGGAGAGTCGTTCATCGTGGCCCGGACGTCCGGGAGCGTGCTGGTGGCGGCGATGCCGCACTGAGGGGCTGAGCGGCTGAGCGGCGGTCCAGGGTGACCGGCGGGCCTCGTGCTCCGACGGGCCGCGCGCTTGGTGGCGTGGGGATCGGCGGGCTCGCCGGTCCGGCAGGCCGCAGGTCCGGTGGCCGGGGGATCGGCGGGCTCGCCGCTCCGGGGAGCCGCGGACCCACCGCTCGAAGGAGCCCGCGGACCCGGCGGTCGGGGGAGCCGCGGACTTCGCGGGCGAGGCCCCGGCGGAGCCCGGAGGCCGACGGCGCGGCGCGTCCCGGCGGGCCGTTAAAATCGGCTTCCTGATGACTGCCACTCTCGTCGCCAAGAACCTCACCGCCGGACACGGCGACCGCGCGCTCTTCGCCGGACTCGACCTCGTCGTCGCGCCCGGCGACGTGATCGGACTGGTCGGCGCCAACGGCGCGGGCAAGTCCACACTGCTGCGGCTGCTCGCCGGCCTCCTCACCCCTGAAGAGGGCGAGCTGCGGCTCTCGCCGCCGTCCGCGACCGTCGGGCACCTGCCCCAGGAGCCGGAGCGCCGGGAGGGCGAGACCGTACGGGACTTCCTCGCGCGCCGTACCGGTGTCGACGAGGCCCAGCGGATCATGGACGAGGCGACGCAGGCCCTCGTCGACGGAGCGCCGGGCGCGGACGACGCGTACGCGAACAGCCTGGAGCGCTGGCTCGACCTCGGCGGCGCCGACCTCGACGAACGCGCCGAGGAGGTCGCCGACTCCCTGGGGCTCGGTGTAGGTCTCGACCAGCTGATGACGTCCCTGTCCGGCGGCCAGGCGGCCCGCGCCGGACTCGCCTCCCTGCTGCTGTCCCGCTATGACGTCTTCCTCCTCGACGAGCCGACCAACGACCTCGACCTGGACGGTCTGGAGCGCCTGGAGCGTTTCGTCTCGGGCCTGCGCGCCGGGACCGTCGTCGTCAGCCACGACCGCGAGTTCCTGACCCGCACCGTCACCAAGGTCCTCGAACTCGACCTCGTGCAGCAGCAGATCACGCTGTACGGCGGCGGTTACGAGGCCTATCTCGAAGAGCGCGACACGGCCCGTCGGCATGCCCGCGACGACTTCGAGGAGTACGCCGACAAGCGCTCGGCCCTCGAAAGCCGGGCCCAGATGCAGCGGGGCTGGATGGACAAGGGCGTCAAGAACGCGCGGCGCAAGGCGAACAACGACAACGACAAGATCGGCCGCAAGTTCCGCAGCGAGGCCAGCGAGAAGCAGGCCTCGAAGGCCCGGCAGACGCAGCGCATGATCGAGCGGCTGGACGTGGTCGAGGAGCCGCGCAAGGAGTGGGAGCTGCGCATGGAGATCGCGGCGGCCCCGCGATCGGGCGCGGTCGTCGCCACTCTGCGGGACGCGGAGGTGCTGCGCGGCGACTTCGAATTCGGTCCGGCGACCCTCCAGATCGACTGGGCGGACCGGGTGGCCGTCACCGGCGCGAACGGCGCCGGCAAGTCGACCCTGCTGGGCGCGCTGCTCGGCCGGGTCCCGCTGTCCGCCGGCCACGCCACGCTCGGTTCCGGCGTGATCGTCGGCGAGGTCGACCAGGCGCGCAAGCTCTTCCATGGCTCCGAGGCACTGCTGGAGGCGTTCTGCGCGGCCGTCCCGGACACGGAACCCGCCGAAGTCCGCACCCTGCTGGCCAAGTTCGGCCTGAAGGCGGACCACGTCCTGCGTCCGGCGGCCACCCTCTCCCCGGGAGAACGCACCCGCTCCGCGCTGGCTCTGCTCCAGGGCCGAGGCGTCAACCTGCTGGTCCTGGACGAGCCGACCAACCACCTCGACCTCCCGGCCATCGAGCAGCTGGAGTCGGCCCTGGACTCCTACGAGGGCACGCTCCTGCTGGTCACCCACGACCGCCGCATGCTGGACGCGGTCCGCACGACCCGCCGCCTGGAAGTGGCGGACGGCAAGGTGACAGAGCGCTGAGACGAACCGCGAAGGGGCGGCTGCCGCTGTGGCAGTCGCCCCTTTCGCGTGCTTCGGGCGAGCAGGCGCAGCCGCGGCGGTCTCGCTGAGGGAAAGGGCACCTCCACCAGCTCTCACGGAGAGCAGCCGCTCCCGTCTGCCTTCACAGCAGGCAGCCGCTCCCCTCGGCCATCGCCGAGGGGAGCGGCTGCCTGCTGTGTCAGCCCCGGCCCCGCTTGGGGTCGGTCAGGCCCGCGCGACGCAGGGCGTCCGCCATGGCGCTGTTCGCCGGGGGCGGAGCCTGACGGGAGCCGGTACCGCCGCCACCGCCCCCCGCACCGCCGCCGCGGCCCTGCCGCTGCTGGCCACGCTGCTGAGGCGGCCGCCCGCCCCGCTGGGGACGACCGCCGCCCTCCGCCTCCGGGGCCGCCGCCTCGTCGTCCAGCCGGAGTGTCAGCGAGATCCGCTTGCGCGGGATGTCGATGTCCAGGACCTTCACCTTGACGATGTCCCCGGACTTCACGACGTCCCGCGGGTCCTTGACGAAGGTCTTGGACATCGCGGAGACGTGCACGAGCCCGTCCTGGTGGACACCGATGTCCACGAAGGCGCCGAACGCGGCCACGTTCGTGACGACCCCCTCCAGGACCATCCCGGACACCACGTCCGAGATCTTCTCGACGCCGTCCTTGAAGGTGGCCGTCTTGAAGGCGGGCCGCGGGTCGCGCCCCGGCTTCTCCAGCTCCCGCAGGATGTCCGAGACGGTCGGCAGACCGAAGGTCTCGTCGACGAAGTCGGCCGGCTTCAGGGAGCGCAGCACACTCGTGTTGCCGATCAGCGACGCGACCTCGCTGCCCGCCGTCTTCACCATCCGCCGCACCACGGGGTACGCCTCGGGGTGCACGCTGGACGCGTCCAGCGGGTCGCTGCCTCCCCGGATCCGCAGGAAGCCCGCGCACTGCTCGTACGCCTTGGGGCCCAGCCGGGCCACCCCCTTGAGAGCCGTACGGGAGGTGAAGGGGCCGTTGGCGTCGCGGTGCGCCACGATGTTCTCCGCGAGGCCGGAGGTGATGCCGGAGACCCGGGCCAGCAGCGGGGCGGAGGCGGTGTTCACGTCCACGCCCACGCCGTTCACACAGTCCTCGACCACCGCGTCCAGCGAACGGGACAGCTTCACCTCGGACAGGTCGTGCTGGTACTGCCCGACACCGATCGACTTCGGGTCGATCTTCACCAGCTCGGCCAGCGGGTCCTGGAGCCGGCGCGCGATGGAGACCGCGCCGCGCAGCGACACGTCCATGTCCGGCAGCTCCTGGGAGGCGAACGCGGACGCCGAGTACACCGACGCCCCCGCCTCCGACACCATCACCTTGGTGAGGTTCAGCTCCGGGTGCTTGGTGATGAGCTCACCGGCGAGCTTGTCGGTCTCGCGCGAGGCCGTGCCGTTGCCGATCGCGATCAGGTCCACCGCGTGCTCCTTGGAGAGCCGGGCGAGCTTGGCGATGGCCTCGTCCCACTTGTTCGCCGGGACATGCGGGTAGATCACGTCCGTGGCGACGACCTTGCCGGTCGCGTCGACGACGGCGACCTTCACGCCCGTACGGAAACCGGGGTCCAGGCCCAGCGTCGCGCGGGTGCCCGCCGGGGCCGCCAGCAGCAGGTCCCGCAGGTTCGTCGCGAAGACGTTCACCGCCTCGTCCTCGGCGGCGGTGCGCAGTCTCAGGCGCATGTCGATGCCGAGGTGCACGAGAATGCGGGTGCGCCAGGCCCAGCGGGCGGTGTCCGTCAGCCACTTGTCGCCGGGACGGCCGCGGTCCGCGATCCCGAAGCGGTGGGCGACGATCCCCTCGTACGACGAAGGTCCCTCGGTGGGCTCCTCCGGCTCCAGGACGAGATCGAGGACGTCCTCCTTCTCGCCGCGCAGCATGGCGAGGATCCGGTGCGAGGGCAGCGCCTTGAAGGGCTCGGCGAAGTCGAAGTAGTCGGCGAACTTGGCGCCCGCCTCCTCCTTGCCCTCGCGCACCTTGGCGGCCAGCCGTCCACGCACCCACATGCGCTCGCGCAGCTCGCCGATGAGGTCGGCGTCCTCGGAGAACCGCTCGGTGAGGATCGACCGGGCGCCGTCCAGGGCGGCCTGCGGGTCGGCGACGCCCTTGTCGGCGTCGACGAAGGCCGCCGCCGCGGCGAGCGGGTCGACCGACGGGTCGCCGAGCAGGCCCTCGGCCAGTGGCTCAAGACCCGCCTCGCGCGCGATCTGCGCCTTGGTGCGCCGCTTCGGCTTGAACGGCAGATAGATGTCCTCAAGACGCGCCTTCGTCTCGGCGGCCCTGATCTGCGCCTCGAGCTCCGCGCTGAGCTTGCCCTGCTCGCGCACCGAGTCGAGGATCGCGGCCCGCCGGTCCTCCAGCTCCCGCAGATAGCGCAGCCGCTCCTCGAGGGTGCGCAGCTGCGCATCGTCGAGCATCTCGGTCGCTTCCTTGCGGTAGCGGGCGATGAAGGGCACCGTCGAACCGCCGTCGAGCAAGTCGACGGCGGCCTTGACCTGCCGCTCCCGTACGCCGAGCTCCTCGGCGATCCTGCCTTCGATGGACCCTACGAGGGGTGTCGTCACGATCCCGTACCGCCTTCTCCACTGAGGTTGCGCGGCAATTGTGGCAGGTGACACCGACAACGGGGGCTCAGGGCGGCACTCGACCGGGTCGCGTGCCGCGTGCCGGGACCGTTTCACGCTCCCGGCACGCGCGGCCGGAAGCGCTCCGGGCGGCCGGGAGCGGTTCGGCCCGCTCAGTCCTTGCCGATCATTCCCTCCGGGAACGCGCCGGCGGCGAACGCGGTCATCAGCAGCCCCTTCGCGATCTCGGTGAGGCGCTCCACCCCGGCGGTGCCCAGGTGCTCGTAGGGGGCGCGGTCGAGGCGGTCCGTCCGGGCCTCGATGTCCTGGCGCAGGGCCGTACCGGCCGGCGTCAGCTCGCCCTCCGCGTCGAGCAGCCCGCGCTCCCGCAGCCGCCCGGACGCGGCCTCCCAGTCCTGCCGGGACCAGCCGCGCGTGCCCAGCACCCACCGGGGGGCCATGCCCTTGCCGGTCGCGGTGTGGCTCACCAGGGCCTCCACCGGGTCGAGCTCCGCGTCGAGCAGCGCCGCGAGGTGACCGTCGCCGCGGTGCTCGCGCAGCAGGGTGGCCGCGTGCCAGAGCGCGAGGTGCGGCGCCTCGGGGACGGGGAGGTCCGCGTGCGCGGCGTACAGCGGGCGGGCGGTCGTGCCGCAGGCCTCGGTGGCCCGCAGGGCGAGTTCCGCGGCCTCGGCCACCTCCTCGGAGGCGATGAGTTCCTCGCCCAGCAACCGCCTGAGGGTCGCGTCCACCGCACGCAGGCGTGCCGCCAGTACCGTCTCCGGAGAGGCAGTCCGCCAGACCGCGGGCACATGTTCGGCCACCAGTTCGTGCCGGAAGTTGAAGAACGTGGCCGTCACCGTGCCCGCGCCGACCGCGCCCATCGCGGCGGCCCGCACCGCGAAGTACGCGCTCCGGTCGTTCTCGATGCCGACCGCGGCCAGCTCACGGCCCAGATCGGGCGAGAAGTAGTGCGTCGAGTGCAGCGGGTTGAGGACGTTGTGGCAGCGCCGCCCGGCGCGCTCCGGCAGAGAGGGAGTCATACCTCGCACATTACCGACTGGTTGGTATGTCGTGAACGGCGCAACCCGCGATGGCAGGAATGGTGGGGTCCACGTCATTGCGGCCATGAGTGCGCCGGTCGAGAATCGAGACATGCGAACGGTCCTGATCATCCTCTTCGACGGCGTGCAGAGCCTCGACGTCACCGGCCCCCTGGAGGTGTTCGCGGGCGCCGAGACCTGCCGCGGCGGTTCGTACCGCATCCGCACGGCCTCCCTGGACGGCGCCCCGGTGCGCTCCTCCAGCGGCCTCGTCCTGGTCCCGGACGGGACGCTCGCCGACACGCCGGACCCGCACACCCTGCTGGTTCCCGGCGGCCGTGGCACCCGGCGCCCGGATCCCCTCCTGGCCGGCTGGCTGCGCGCCCACGGTCCGCGCGCCGAGCGTCTGGTGTCGGTGTGCACCGGCGCCGCGCTGCTCGCGGCGGCGGGCCTGCTCGACGGCCGTCGCGCGACCACGCACTGGGCCTACTGCGACCAGCTCGCCCACGACCACCCGGCGGTCACGGTCGATCCCGACCCCATCTACGTCCGCGACGGCAACGTATCCACCTCGGCCGGCGTCACCTCCGGCATCGACCTGGCCCTCGCCCTCGTGGAGGAGGACCTGGGCCGCGACGCCGCCCTCACCGTCGCCCGTCACCTCGTCGTCTTCCTCCGGCGCCCGGGCAACCAGGCCCAGTTCAGCGCCCAGCTCGCCGCCCAGACCGCGCGGCGCGAACCGCTGCGCGAGGTCCAGCACTGGATCTCGGAGCATCCGGGCGACGACCTGAGCGTCGATTCGCTCGCGGCCCGCGCCAGTCTCTCGCCCCGCCATTTCGCCCGTGCCTTCCAGGCCGAGACGGGTACGACGCCCGGCCGGTACGTCGAGCGGGTCCGTCTCGAACACGCCCGCCGTCTCCTGGAGGACACCGGCGACGGCATCGAGGAGATCTCGCGCGCCAGTGGCTACGGAACACCCGAGGCCATGCGCCGCGCCTTCGTGAAGATCCTCGGCTCGGCGCCCGTCGAGTACCGGCGCCGCTTCAGGCCCGCCCTCACGGGCTGACAGTCCACTCCACCCGTCGCGCCCCGCGCGGTGTGGCCTCCGTCCACCGTCCCGCGCGGTCCGACACCGCGTCGCCCGCGCTCGTCATCCGGCGAGCCGGTTCACTCTCACGGGCGGCCCCAGGAGGCCGACCCCGCGCGTCCCCCTGCCCCGGCGGCCGACTCCCACCGACGAGCACCCTCCGCCGCGACCCGCCCGGACGGGGCCACCGTCCGCCGAGGCTTCCGTGGAGGGCGCCTCGCCCTCGGTGACACCCGTACGCGGGCACCCCGCCCGCCGTCACTCCCGACCCCCACTCGCCCGGGGGCCCGCACCGCGCCCCCGCGCCGAAAGGAACCCGATGCAGATCGCCATCGTCCTCTACGACCGCTTCACCGCCCTGGACGCCGTCGGCCCGTACGAGACGCTCGGCCGCCTGCCGGACGCGGACACCGTCTTCGTCGCCGAGCGCACCGGACCCGTCCGTTCCGACACCGGCCGGCTCGCGCTGACCGCGGACAAGAGTCTCGCGGAGGTGCCGCACCCGGACATCGTGGTGGTACCGGGAGGGCCGGGCCAGAGCGCCCAGATGGACAACCGGGTCCTCCTCGACTGGCTGCGGGCCGCGGACGCCACCAGCGTCTGGACGACCTCGGTGTGCACCGGCTCCCTGCTGCTCGCCGCCGCGGGGCTACTGGACGGCCGCCGGGCCACCTCCCACTGGCTGGCCCTCGACCAACTGGAGCGGTTCGGCGCCGAGTCGACGGGGGAACGGGTCGTGTTCGACGGCAAGTACGTGACCGCGGCCGGAGTCTCCTCCGGCATCGACATGGGGCTCACCCTGCTCGGCCGGATCGCCGGGGACGAACACGCCCAGGCCGTCCAGCTGCTGACCGAGTACGACCCGCAGCCGCCCTACGGCGCGGGGTCCCCGGACAAGGCGCCCGCGCACCTCGTCGAGGAGTTCCGGAGCAAGAGCCGTTTTCTCCTCACGTAGCCGAGGCGGCCGCCCGTCTCACTCTCCCTGAACGGCCGACGGACCTCACGGGGTCCACGTGAAGCGCGGCTGTCTGCGCTCCAGGAAGGCGGCGACCCCCTCCGCGGTGTCGCCGCCGGCGCGCGCCTGGTCCGTCCAGTAGTCGTCACGGTCGGTGCGCCCGTTCGCGAACTCCTTCGCCGCCGCCTGTGTCAGCAGGGAGCGCGCGGCGAGGACCCGGGTGAACTCCGAGACCCGCTTGTCGAGTTGGCCCTCGGGCAGCACCTCGTCCACCAGGCCGGTGCGCAGCGCGCGCTCGGTGTCGATCAACTCGCCCGAGAAGAGCAGGTACTTGGCGGTGGACGGGCCGACCAGTGCCGCCAGTCTGCGTGTGGAGGAGGCCGGATAGACGATTTCGAGTTTTGCCGGGGTCACCCCGAAGAGTGACCCCTCCTGTGCGAACCGCAGATCGCAGGCGGCCGCGAGCTGGGACCCGCCGCCCACGCAGTAGCCGCGAATCGCGGCCAGCGTCGGCTTCGGGAACGCGGCGAGGGCCTCCTCGGCGAGCACCGCGAGGCCCTGAGTCTCGTCCGGGGACTCCCGCAGTGTCGAGATGTCGGCCCCGGCGCAGAACGTGTCACCCTCGCCGGTGAGCACCAGCGCGCGCACATCGGCGCGACCACCCAACTCGTCCAGCAGAGGCGGCAGCGCCCGCCACATCCGCGTCGTCATGGCGTTCCGCTTGGCGGGGTGACTGATGACGACGGTGGCGACCCCGTCGCCGACGTGGTGCGACAGCTGCGGTTCCATACGCCGGATGCTATCCGCACCCGCCGGCCCGCCGGCCGGATCGTGATCATGATCTCGGGCCGTCTCGGGCCGTCTCACGGGCGACGGAGCCGCGGGGGAACGATCGGGTCAGTCGAGGGGCAAACCCGTACAACCCGAATAGTTTCGGAAGGCGGCACAGGAAGGGCGAAAGTTGTCGTAGAACGGACTAAGTCGTGCTGCGATGATCATAAATCGTCGATAATTGCTGACTTCTGTTCAGTCAACCGGTACGGACCAGCGCATTACCAACACTCGACGTGTGGTGACAATCGAGCGCAAGGGTGGCGACCGGACGATGGAGAACCTCGGGCGGGGGTCCGACCCGAGCCCCGAAGGCGCAGCCGCGACTCCCGGCGTCAGATCGACCGTACCGCTGCCGTACGAAGGGGTGTGGCGGTTCACCGCCGCCGCCGTCGACGCCTCGGTGCCGCAGGCGCGGCACGCAGTCCGCGATCTGCTGGTCCGCCAGGGGGTGCCGGTCTCGGACGATGTCGTTCATGGACTGCTGTTGATCGTCTCCGAACTGGTCACGAACGCCGTCAAGCACGCGGCACTTCTGTCGCCGATGCTCGCGGTGGAGGTCGCGGTCGGCGCCGACTGGGTCCGGGTGTCCGTCGAGGACAGCCACCCCTACCGTCCGACGGCGCTGGAGGCCGACCATGGGCAGACCGGGGGCCGGGGCCTGCTGCTGGTGCGTGAGGTGACCAGGGAGTTCGGCGGAGGGTGCGATGTCGAGCACACCGCGGACGGCGGCAAGGTGATCTGGGCGGCCCTGCCGCTCGCTCCGGGCGTCTAGCGGACCGGCTACCAGCCCGCGGACGGGCCCGTCAGTTCCCGGATCGCCGGACGGGCCGCGTCCAGCACCGTCATGAACCACGCCGAGAAGGGGTCCTTCGCGTGCCGCTCCGCCAGCTCGGCGGCGGTCACGAAGGCCGTCGAGCCGACCTCCTCCGCATCGGGCCGCAGCGCCGACTGCACCATCCCGACGAACAGGTGGTTGTACTCCTGCTCCACCAGGCCCGAGTCCGGGTCCGGGTGGTTGTAGCGGACCGTGCCCGCCTCGGCGAGCAGCGTCGGCGACACCCCGAGCTCCTCGTACGTCCGCCGGGCCGCCGCGGCGAAGGGCCCCTCGCCCGGGTAGGGGTGGCCGCAGCAGGTGTTCGACCAGACGCCGGGGGAGTGGTACTTGCCGAGGGCGCGCTGCTGCAACAGCAGCCGGCCCTGCTCGTCGAAGAGGAACACCGAGAACGCTCTGTGCAGTTGCCCCGGGGCCTGATGGGCCGCGAGCTTCTCCGCCGTACCGATCGTGTTGCCGTCCTCGTCGACCAGCTCCAGCAAGATCGCTTCAACGGTGCCGTTCGACGAACTGTGCGTCGCGGTGGCAGGTGTGATCGGCATACCCATCCTTCGCATCGGTCTTCGAGCCCCAAGTCTGCCGTACGAAACCGGCACTCCCGGCACTTCGCGGTTCCCGCATGTCACGCCCCGGTGAGCCCCGGGCGGGAAGTGAGGCCGGCGCGGGTCGGACGCCGGGAGCGGCCGGACACCTGATCGTGCCCGGTGTCACCGGCACGGAATCGTCGAGGGAGGGGGCCGACAGGTGTTCGGACGGCAGGTCGAAACGGCATCGGACGGCCGCCCGTGCCACGAGGTCGCCCGAACAGGCACCTACGCCCGCGCGACCGCCGGGACGGCACCGGCGTCGCCGCCGCCGGGAGGGTCAGTGGCAGAGTCTCGCCTCGTGTTCCGCGTGTCCGCTCGGCTCCAGCTGGAACGTGCAGTGCTCGACGTCGAAGTGGACGCCGAGGCAGCCCTGGAGTTCGTGGAGCACCTTCTCGTGGCCGATGGCGTTCAGGACGTCGGAGCTGACGACCACGTGCGCGGAGAGGACCGGCATGCCGGACGTGATGGTCCAGGCGTGCAGGTCGTGGATGTCCTCGACACCGTCGAGGGCCAGGATGTGAGCGCGCACGTCCGCCATGTCGACGCCCTTGGGCGCCGCCTCCAGGAGCACGTCGAGCGTCTCCTGGAGCAGCTTCCAGGTGCGCGGGACGATCATCAGCGCGATGGCGATCGAGGCGATCGGGTCCGCCGCCTGCCAGCCGGTGGTCATGATCACCACCGCGGCGACGATGACCGCCGCCGAGCCCAGCGCGTCAGCCGCGACCTCCAGGAACGCGCCGCGCACGTTCAGGCTGTCCTTCTGGCCGCGCATCAGCAGCGTCAGCGAGATCGTGTTGGCGACCAGACCGATCACACCGAACACGATGGTCAGTCCGCCGTTGGTGTCCACGGGCGTGATGAAGCGCTGGATCGCCTCGACAAACACGTAGCCGCCGACGACGAGCAGCAGCAGACAGTTGGCGAGCGCGGCGAGGATCTCGGCCCGCGCGTAGCCGAAGGTGCGCTTCTCGCTCGGCGGGCGCGCCGCGAAGTGGATCGCGAGCAGGGCCATGCCGAGCCCCAGCGCGTCCGTCGCCATGTGCGCCGCGTCCGCGACGAGCGCGAGCGAGTCGGCGAGCACACCGCCGAAGATCTCGACGACCATGACGGTGAGCGTGATCGCCAGCGCGACCCGCAGCCGCCCGCGGTACGCGGCTGTCGCCGTACCGGCCGGGGGAGTGCCGTGCGCGTGCCCGTGGTCGTGCCCAGCCCCCATGAAAGCCGCCTCCCGTTTTCCGCTCGGTCGTCACAGTCAACTACGGGCCGGGGGTATCGGGCAACGCGGCACTGAACACCGTTGTCATATGCTCTGACCTGCGGAAACGATCCGCAGGTCAGAGCGCCGCCAAGATCATGCGACCGTCGTACCCGGGTGGTGCAGCAGCCAGCCCCGCCATGCCGACTCCACCATCTCGCGCACCTCGCGCCGCGCGCCCCAGCCCAGGTGCTCGGCGGCCAGGGCGGCAGAGGCGACGGCGCGCGGGGCGTCGCCGGGGCGCCGCGGCTCGACGACCGGCTCCCTGGTGCTCCCGGTCGCCTCGGCGATGAGCGCCAGGAGCTCCCGCACGGAGACCCCCTCGCCGCGGCCGATGTTCACCGTCAGGTCACCGCTCGCGCCGTCCGTCAGCCGCCTGGCCGCCGCGAGGTGCGCCTCGGCGAGGTCGGCGACATGGATGTAGTCGCGTACGCAGGTACCGTCCGGCGTCGGATAGTCGTCACCGAAGATCCGCGGGGCCTCGCCGCGGGTGAGACGGTCGAACACCATCGGGATGATGTTGAAGACTCCGGTGTCGGCGAGCTCCGGCGAGGCCGCGCCCGCCACGTTGAAGTAGCGCAGGCACACGGTGGCGATTCCGTGCGCCCGGCCCGTCGCCCGCACCAGCCACTCGCCGGCGAGCTTCGTCTCGCCGTAGGGGCTCATCGGGGCGCAGGGGGCGCCCTCCGTGATGAGGTCCACATCGGGGTTGCCGTACACGGCCGCGGACGAGGAGAACACGAAGCGTTTGACGCCGGCCCCCGCCACCGCCTCCAGAAGGGTCGCGAGGCCGCCCACGTTGTCCTGGTAGTAGCGCGTCGGCTGGGCCACGGACTCGCCGACCTGCTTGAGCGCGGCGAGATGCACCACGCCCGTCACCGCGTGCTCCGCCAGGACCCGCTTGAGCAGATCGCCGTCCAGCGACGACCCCTGGACGAGGGGAATGCTCTCCGGAAGCCGGTTCGGTACCCCGGACGACAGGTCGTCGAGGGCGACGACCCGCTCCCCGGCCTCCGCCATCGCCCGCGCCACGTGTGCCCCGATGTACCCGGCTCCGCCTGTGATCAGCCATGTCATGGACGACCACCCTATGCGGGTCCGGAGCCGTGTCCGCCGTGCCCCTTTCCGGTGGTGTGCCGGGTGCCGTATTCCGTGCCGGGAATGCGCTGGTCTGCGAACGCGCGTTTGTGGCCCGGCCCGGGAATCCCCGATGATGACCGCGGCCCCCGCAGGACAAAATCGGTTGATCGGGCCGTGAACGGGCGGTGAACGCCGCCTTCCGTTCATCCGATAGCCTCTGCCGACATGCCGCCGGGGCCGCCGCCGCGGACCGGGGGCCATCCCATCACGCACACGCCGGACGCCAGGTCGCGCCGGCATTCAGGGAGTGAGTTCGCTGCCGACCGCCATCCTCACCGGCCAGCCGGTCCCCGGATCGTCGCTCGAAGGCGATCTGCGGTCGCTCGGCTTCGATGTGCGCCTCGCCTCCGACGCGGGCGAGACCGAGACCCTGCTCGCCGCCGTGCCGGCGAACGAGCGGGTCGCCGTCGTGGACGCCCGCTTCGTCGGGCATCCGCACGCCCTGCGCCTCGGTCTCACCGACCCGCGCTTCCCGGCCTCGGTCATTCCCGGCGCCGTATCCGTGCAGCCCGAGGCCCGGCGGGCGCTGACCCGCGCCGTGACCCGGGAGAGCGTGGCCGCGGGCAACGCGGCCGTCGCCACCGAGAACCTCGCCGAGCGCCTCGGCGAGGCGCTCGACGCGGACGACCTCGCCGTGCACCACCCGGAGCTCGGCACCCTCGTCGCCGCCGTCCCCGCCGATCCGCAGGAACGCAACGAGGTCCGGCAGGCCGTCCTGGCCGTCGACGACGAGGCCGTACGGCTGCGCAGCGCCGTCAAGGCCCGCGACGGCTTCTTCACCACGTACTGCATCAGTCCGTACTCGCGCTACATCGCCCGTTGGTGCGCCCGCCGGGGTCTGACCCCGAACCAGGTCACCACCGCCTCGCTGATCACCGCGCTGATCGCCGCGGGCTGCGCCGCCACCGGCACCCGCGCCGGCTACGTCGCGGCCGGTCTGCTGCTCCTGTTCTCGTTCGTCCTGGACTGCACGGACGGACAGCTCGCCCGCTACTCCCTCCAGTACTCGACGCTCGGCGCCTGGCTGGACGCGACCTTCGACCGCGCCAAGGAGTACGCCTACTACGCGGGCCTCGCGCTCGGCGCGGCGCGCGGTGGCGACGACGTCTGGGCGCTCGCGCTCGGCGCGATGATCCTGCAGACCTGCCGGCACGTCGTGGACTTCTCCTTCAACGAGGCGAACCACGACGCCACGGCCAACACCAGTCCCACCGCGGCCCTCTCGGACAAGCTCGACAGCGTCGGCTGGACGGTCTGGGTGCGCCGGATGATAGTCCTGCCCATCGGCGAACGATGGGCGATGATCGCCGTTCTGACGGCGCTGACGACCCCCCGCATCACCTTCTACGCGCTGCTCGTCGGCTGCGCCTTCGCGGCCACGTACACCACGGCGGGCCGGGTGCTGCGCTCGCTGACCCGCAAGGCGAACCGCACGGACCGCGCCGCCCAGGCGCTCGTGGACCTCACCGACTCCGGCATGCTCGCCGAGTACCTGACCCGCTTCGCGGGCCGCCTCCCGCGGATCGGCCCGGCCCTGGTCGCCTTCGCCGCCGGGGCGGTCGTTGTGACCTCCGCCGCACTCGCGCCCTACGGCAGCTGGTGGCCCGTCCTCGGCGCCGTCGTGTACGTCCTGCTGTCGCCGGCCGCCCTGCTCAGGCCCCTCAAGGGCGCCCTGGACTGGCTGGTCCCGCCGTTCTTCCGCGCGGCCGAATACCTCACCGTTCTCGCACTGGCGGTCAACGCCGACGTGAACGGAGCACTGCCGGCGGCTTTCGGCCTGGTGGCCGCCGTCGCCTACCATCACTACGACACGGTGTACCGCATTCGCGGAAACGCCGGAGCCCCCCCGCACTGGCTGGTGCGGGCGATCGGTGGGCACGAAGGCAGGACGCTGCTGGTCACCGTCCTGGCCGCGCTGCTCGCCGCCACACAGTTCAAGGTCGCGCTCACGGTGCTCGCCGTGGCCGTGGCGCTGCTGGTGCTCGTCGAGAGCATCCGCTTCTGGGTGTCCTCCGGGGCACCCGCCGTACACGATGAAGGAGAACCCGCATGATCGGCCTCGTGCTGGCTGCCGGCGCCGGACGGCGTCTGCGTCCCTACACTGACAGCCTCCCCAAGGCGCTTGTGCCGGTTGGCCCCGAGGGCGCGGAGGACTCCATCACGGTCCTGGACCTGACCCTCGGCAACTTCGCCGAGATCGGTCTGACCGAGGTCGGCATCATCGTCGGCTACAAGAAGGAAGCCGTCTACGACCGCAAGGCGGCCCTTGAGGAGAAGTACGGCCTCAAGATCACCCTCATCGACAACGACAAGGCCGAGGAGTGGAACAACGCCTACTCCCTGTGGTGCGGACGTGACGCCCTCAAGGACGGCGTGATCCTCGCCAACGGCGACACCGTGCACCCCGTCTCGGTCGAGCGGACGCTGCTCGCGGCCCGTGGTGAAGGCAAGAAGATCATCCTCGCGCTCGACACGGTGAAGAAGCTCGCCGACGAGGAGATGAAGGTCGTCGTGGACCCCGAGAAGGGCGTCCAGAAGATCACCAAGCTCATGGAGCCGTCCGAGGCCACCGGCGAGTACATCGGTGTGACCCTCATCGAGGGCGCCGCCGCCGACGAGCTGGCCGACGCCCTGAAGACGGTGTGGGAGACCGACCCGCAGCAGTTCTACGAGCACGGCTACCAGGAGCTCGTCAACCGCGGCTTCAAGATCGACGTCGCGCCGATCGGCGACGTCAAGTGGGTCGAGATCGACAACCACGACGACCTCGCCAAGGGACGTGAGATCGCGTGCCAGTACTGACGAGGCTCATCCCCTCGCCGGTCGTCGTCGACATTCGTCCGGGTGCCCTGGACGACCTCGCGAGCGTGCTCAGCGACGAGCGCATCTCGCACTCGGGCAAGCTGGCCATAGCGGTCAGCAACGGTTCGGGCGCGAGGCTGCGCGAGCGGCTCGCCCCGGTGCTGCCGGGCGCCACCTGGTACGAGGTCGGCGGCGGCACGCTCGACGACGCGATCCGGCTGGCCGGCGACATGAAGTCCGGGCACTACGACGCCGTCGTGGGCCTGGGCGGCGGCAAGATCATCGACTGCGCGAAGTTCGCCGCGGCGCGGATCGGGCTGCCCCTGGTCGCGGTGCCCACGAACCTCGCGCACGACGGTCTGTGCTCGCCGGTCGCCACCCTCGACAACGACGCGGGCCGCGGCTCGTACGGTGTGCCGAACCCGATCGCCGTGCTCATCGACCTCGACGTGATCCGTGAGGCGCCGGTCCGGTTCGTCCGGGCGGGCATCGGAGACGCGATCTCCAACATCAACGCGATCGCCGACTGGGAGCTGGCCAACCGGGTCAACGGAGAGAAGATCGACGGGCTGGCCGCCGCCATGGCGCGCCAGGCGGGTGAGGCCGTCCTGCGGCACCCCGGGGGTGTCGGCGACAACGGCTTCCTCCAGGTTCTCGCGGAGGCGCTCGTCCTCACCGGCGTCGCGATGTCGATCTCGGGCGACTCCAGGCCGGCCTCCGGCTCCTGCCACGAGATCAACCACGCCTTCGACCTCCTCTTCCCCCAGCGCGCGGCCAGCCACGGCGAGCAGTGCGGCCTGGGCGCGGCCTTCGCGATGTATCTGCGCGGGGCGCACGAAGAGGCGGCGTTCATGGCCGAGGTGCTGCACCGGCACGGACTGCCGGTACTGCCCGAGGAGATCGGCTTCACCGTGGACGAGTTCGTGCAGGTCGTGGAGTTCGCTCCGCAGACCCGGCCCGGCCGCTACACGATCCTCGAACATCTCGACCTGAAAACCCACCAGATCAAGGACATCTACTCCGACTATGCCAAGGCCATCGGTAGCTGAACTCCGCCCCGTCGTTCATCCCCCAGGGGTGAAGGACCGGCGCAGCGGTGAGCACTGGGCGGGACGCCTGTACATGCGAGAGATCTCGCTGCGCTGCGACCGCTACCTGGTGAACACCAGGATCACGCCCAACCAGCTCACGTACCTGATGACCCTGTGCGGCGTGCTCGCGGCCCCGGCCCTGCTGGTGCCGGGGATCGCGGGCGCCGTGCTCGGCGTGGTGATGGTCCAGCTGTACCTGCTGCTCGACTGCGTCGACGGCGAGATCGCGCGCTGGAAGAAGCAGTACTCCCTCGGTGGGGTCTATCTCGACCGTGTCGGCGCCTATCTGACCGACGCGGCCGTCCTCGTCGGCCTCGGTCTGCGCGCCGCCGACCTGTGGGGCAGCGGCCGCGTCGACTGGCTGTGGGCCTTCCTCGGCACGCTGGCCGCGCTCGGCGCGATCCTGGTCAAGGCCGAGACGGATCTGGTCGGGGTCGCCCGCCATCAGAGCGGGCTGCCACCCGTCAAGGAGTCGGCGTCCGAGCCCCGCTCCTCGGGCGTGGCGCTGGCCCGCCGGGCCGCCGCGGCACTCAAGTTCCACCGGCTGATCCTCGGTATCGAGGCGTCCCTGCTGATCCTGGTCCTCGCGGTCGCGGACCAGATCAGGGGCGACCTGTTCTACACCCGGCTCGGCACCGCGGTGCTCGCCGGCATCGCGCTGGTGCAGACCGTGCTGCACCTGGTGTCCATCCTCGCTTCGAGCAGGCTCAAGTGAGTACGGCCATGAAGGTCGGCGCGGTGATCATCACCATGGGCAACCGCCCCGACGAACTGAGGGCCCTTCTCGACTCCGTCGCCAAGCAGGACGGCGACCGTGTCGAGGTGGTCGTGGTCGGCAACGGCTCACCCGTCCCGGAGGTCCCCGCGGGCGTCCGCACGGTCGAACTGCCCGAGAACCTCGGCATCCCCGGCGGACGCAACGTCGGCATCGAGGCCTTCGGCCCCGGCGGCACCGACGTCGACGTCCTCCTCTTCCTGGACGACGACGGCCTGCTGGCCCGCCACGACACGGCCGAGCTGTGCCGCCGGGCCTTCGCCGACGACCCGGAACTCGGCATCATCAGCTTCCGTATCGCGGACCCCGAGACCGGCGAGACCCAGCGCCGCCATGTCCCGAGGCTGCGTGCCGCCGACCCGATGCGCTCCTCGCGCGTCACGACGTTCCTCGGCGGCGCCAACGCCGTCCGTACGAAGGTCCTCGCCGAGGTCGGCGGGCTCCCGGACGCGTTCTTCTACGCGCACGAGGAGACCGACCTGGCGTGGCGGGCCCTGGACGCCGGCTGGATGATCGACTACCGGTCCGACATGGTGCTGTACCACCCGACGACCGCCCCCTCGCGCCACGCGGTCTACCACCGCATGGTGGCCCGCAACCGGGTCTGGCTCGCGCGCCGCAACCTTCCGGCGCCGCTCGTCCCGGTCTACCTCGGCGTCTGGATGCTCCTGACGCTGCTGCGCCGCCCCTCGCGGGCCGCTCTGCGGGCCTGGTTCGGCGGATTCGGGGAAGGCTGGACGAGTCCGTGCGGACCTCGCCGTCCCATGAGGTGGCGCACGGTGTGGCGGCTGACTCGACTGGGCCGACCCCCGGTCATCTGACAAGCTCGATCCTGAGAGCACCCGGACCCCACCGGTCCCCGGTTCATGCCCACGCCCGACCCGGCGGTGTGCATATTGAAGACGAAAGTTCCCCTTGTGAGTGAGACCACGCAGGACGGCGGAGTCGCCGTGAGCGACCGGCCGTCGCCCGATGACGGGCTCTCCGCGGCCGAAATGGCCGCGAAGTACGGGCTCGCGGTCAGCGGTGCCCGGCCAGGGCTGGTCGAGTACGTCCGTCAGCTGTGGGGCCGGCGGCACTTCATCCTCGCCTTCTCGCAGGCCAAGCTGACCGCCCAGTACAGCCAGGCCAAGCTGGGCCAGCTCTGGCAGGTGGCGACGCCGCTGCTCAACGCGTTCGTCTACTACCTGATCTTCGGCCTGATCCTCAAGGCCGACCGCGGCATGACGAAGGACGTGTACATCCCGTTCCTGGTGACCGGCGTCTTCGTCTTCACCTTCACGCAGAGCTCGGTCATGGCGGGCGTCCGGGCGATCTCGGGCAACCTCGGCCTGGTGCGCGCGCTGCACTTCCCGCGTGCCTCGCTGCCCATCTCGTTCGCCCTCCAGCAGCTCCAGCAGCTGCTCTTCTCGATGATCGTGCTGTTCGTCGTGGCCATCGCCTTCGGCAGCTATCCGGGCCTGTCCTGGCTGCTGATCGTCCCGGTGCTGTTCCTGCAGTTCCTGTTCAACACCGGCCTCGCGCTGATCGTGGCGCGGATGGGCAGCAAGACGCCCGACCTCGCCCAGCTGATGCCGTTCATCCTGCGCACCTGGATGTACGCCTCCGGTGTCATGTTCTCCATCAGCGCCATGCTCGCCGGCCGACCCGCCTGGATCGCCCGGGTGCTCCAGGCGAACCCGGCCGCCGTCTACATGGACCTGATGCGCTACGCGCTCATCGACGGCTACGGCTCCTCCCACCTGCCCCCGCACGTGTGGGCCATCGCCGTCTTCTGGGCCGTGGTCACGGCCGTCGGCGGTTTCGTGTACTTCTGGAAGGCTGAAGAGAGGTACGGCCGTGGCTGAGCTCGAGAAGAGGTCGCACATTCCGACCGTCATCGCGGACGAACTGCACATCGTCTACCGCGTGAACGGCGCCAAGACCGGCAAGGGCAGCGCCACCGCCGCCCTCAGCCGCATCCTCAAGCGCGGCGAGGAACGCGGTGTGCGCAAGGTGCACGCCGTCAAGGGCGTCTCCTTCACCGCGTACCGGGGCGAGGCCATCGGCCTGATCGGTTCGAACGGCTCCGGCAAGTCCACGCTCCTGCGGGCCATCGCCGGTCTGCTCCCCGCCGAGAAGGGCAAGGTCTTCACCGACGGCCAGCCCTCCCTGCTCGGCGTGAACGCGGCCCTGATGAACGACCTGACGGGCGAGCGGAACGTCATTCTGGGCGGCCTCGCGATGGGCATGTCCCGCGAGCAGGTCAGGGAGCGCTACCAGGAGATCGTCGACTTCTCGGGCATCAACGAGAAGGGCGACTTCATCACCCTGCCGATGCGGACCTACTCCTCCGGTATGGCGGCCCGGCTGCGCTTCTCCATCGCGGCGGCCAAGGACCACGACGTCCTGATGATCGACGAGGCCCTCGCGACCGGCGACCGCTCCTTCCAGAAGCGGTCCGAGGCCCGGATCCGTGAGCTCCGCAAGAGCGCGGGCACGGTATTTCTGGTCAGTCACAACAACAAGTCGATCCGCGACACCTGCGACCGCGTGCTCTGGCTGGAGCGCGGCGAGCTGCGCATGGACGGTCCGACCGAGGACGTCCTCAAGGAGTACGAGAAGTTCACGGGCAAGTAGCCCGTTTCGCCCAGGACAGGACCAGGGCCCCGCCGGAACTCTCCGGTGGGGCCCTGCGTCTGCAAAGGAAACGCCAACTCCCGTCGGCGTGAGGAATCTTGACGCCAATCGGTGTGTTGTTGTGATGTGCAGGACACCCCGGCGGAGTGTGCCACGTTGTACAACGTAAGCTGTACCGGTGCTGAATCGCGTCAAGTAGGGCGATAATACGCGACACCCGGCACCGTCACGCTGAGCGGATCTCCGGGCGGCGTGTCCGAAATGGGCAGTGTTGGGTCGGCAGTGTAGAACGGGAGATGTGACGGCAATGGCTACGGTGACTCTCCAGCTCCGCGATGCGTGTGCCGTCCTCGCGCCGGGTGGCGAGCGGTGACCGAAGCCGGGACGGCCCGCACCGGCGATCCGGAGCGCGGCACCCTCGACAAAGCCGCGGACGAGAACTTCCCGGTGGCCCCGTTCTTCCTGCCCAGGGCCTGGCGCGACGACCTGATGGCCGTGTACGGCTTCGCCCGGCTCGTCGACGACATCGGTGACGGCGATCTCGCCCCCGGTGGCGCCGACGCCCGCCTGCTCGGCGTGTCGGATGCGGAGGCCGACGACCGTACGGCCCTCCTCGACGCCTTCGAAGCCGATCTTCACCGGGTGTTCGACTCCACCCCGCGCCACCCCCTGCTGCGCCGGCTCCAGCCCGCGGTCCGCCGCGCGGGCCTCACGCCCGAGCCCTTTCTCGGTCTGATCGCGGCCAACCGCCAGGACCAGCTCGTCAAGCGGTACGAGACCTATGACGATCTGCTCGCCTACTGCGAGCTGTCCGCGAACCCCGTCGGCCGGCTGGTCCTGTCCGTCACCGGTACGTCCACGCCCGAGCGGGTCCGTCACTCCGACGCGGTCTGCACGGCGCTGCAGATCGTCGAACACCTCCAGGACGTCGCCGAGGACCTCGGCCGCGACCGCGTCTACCTGCCCGCCGAGGACATGAAGCGCTTTCACGTCGTAGAAGCGGATCTTGCCGTCCCCACGGCAGGCGCATCGGTGCGAGCACTGGTTGCATACGAAGCAGAACGCGCCATGAACCTCCTGAATGAAGGCACCCCCCTCGTGGGTAGCGTCCACGGCAGGCTGAAACTGCTGCTCGCGGGGTTCGTCGCGGGGGGAAGGGCGGCGATCCGAGCGATCGCCGCCGCCGAATACGACGTACTTCCCGGCCCGCCCAAGCCCGGCAAGCTCCAGTTGCTGCGCGAGGTGGGAGTGACTCTGCGAGGAAAGGGGTGATCCGGACCGTGGAGTCGGAACAGCACGTGTCCGCACCGGTACTCGCCGCGTACAGCTATTGCGAGGCGGTGACCGGTCAGCAGGCGCGCAATTTCGCGTACGGCATCAGGCTTCTGCCGACGCCCAAGCGCCGTGCGATGTCGGCGCTCTACGCGTTCTCCCGGCGCGTCGACGACATCGGCGACGGTGTGCTGGCACCGGACGTCAAGGCGGTGCGCCTGGAGGAGACGCGGGCGCTGCTCGCCCGGGTCCGCGAGGGCGCCGTCGCCGAGGACGACACCGACCCGGTCGCGGTCGCCCTCAGTCACACGGCCGAGTACTTCCCGGTACCCCTCGGGGGTCTGGACGAACTCATCGACGGCGTGCTGATGGACGTGCGCGGCGAGACGTACGAGACCTGGGACGACCTGAAGGTCTACTGCCGGTGCGTGGCCGGGGCGATCGGGCGGCTCTCGCTCGGGGTCTTCGGCACCGAACCGGGGGCGCGTGGCGCCGAGCGCGCGCCGGAGTACGCGGACACGCTCGGGCTCGCGCTTCAGCTCACCAATATCCTGCGGGACGTCCGGGAGGACGCCGAGGGCGGGCGCACCTATCTGCCCGCCGACGACCTGGCCAAGTTCGGCTGCTCGGCCGGGTTCAACGGGTCGGCTCCTCCGCCGGGCTCCGACTTCGCGGGGCTCGTGCACTTCGAGGTGCGGCGGGCGCGTGCCCTCTTCGCCGAGGGCTACCGGCTGCTGCCCATGCTGGACCGGCGCAGTGGCGCCTGTGTCGCGGCGATGGCGGGCATCTACCGGCGGCTCCTCGACCGCATCGAGCGCGAGCCCGAGGCCGTGCTGCGCGGCAGGGTGTCGCTGCCGGGGCGCGAGAAGGCGTACGTCGCCGTGCGCGGCCTTTCCGGTCTCGACGCGCGGCACGTCTCCCGTCGTACGGTCCGGAGGCGCGCCTGATGGACAAAATGGGCCAAGGTGATTCCGCCGACGAGAAGTGGCACGCAACCCTCCGTGGCCGCGTGGCGTCCCTGACTGCGACGGCCTGCCGTGCACCGTTCGATCATCACGGCGCGGCCGCGGGGGAGGGTGCGCGATGAGCGAGGTCGAGTCCACGGACGATTCCGGCCGGGCCGCTGCCGTGGTGATCGGCGGAGGGCTCGCCGGGATCACCGCCGCGCTCGCGCTGGCCGACGCCGGGCTGCGGGTGACGCTGCTCGAAGGCCGGCCGCGACTCGGCGGACTCGCCTTCTCCTTCCAGCGCGGCGAGCTCACCGTGGACAACGGGCAGCATGTCTTCCTGCGCTGCTGCACCGCCTACCGCTGGTTCCTCGACCGCGTCGACGGAACCTCGCTCGCGCCTCTGCAGGATCGTCTCGACGTGCCCGTTCTCGATCTGGGGGCACCTCCCGGAAGACGGCTCGGCAGAATCGGCCGCAGCGCGCTGCCCGTGCCGCTGCATCTGGCGCGCAGCCTCGCCACGTACCAGCATCTGTCGCTCGCCGAGCGCGCCAAGGTCGGCCGTGCCGCGCTCGCGCTCAAGGGTCTGGATCTGACCGATCCGGCACTCGACGCGCAGAACTTCGGCGACTGGCTCGCCGCGCACGGTCAGTCGGAACGTGCCGTCGAAGCACTGTGGGACCTCGTGGGGGTCGCCACCCTCAACGCGGTGGCCAAGGATTCCTCGCTCGGGCTCGCCGCGATGGTGTTCAAGACGGGTCTGCTGTCCGACCCGGGCGCGGCCGACATCGGCTGGGCGCGCGTCCCGCTGGGCGAACTGCACGACACTCTGGCCCGCAAGGCGCTCGACTCCGCGGGCGTGCGCACCGAGATCCGTACACGCGTCACCTCCGTCTCCCCCTACGAAAACGGGCGTTGGAGCGTTCAGGTTCCCGGCGAGCGCATCGAGGCCGACACGGTGGTGCTCGCCGTGCCCCAGCGCGAGGCACACGAACTTCTGCCCGAGGGAGCGCTCGACGCCCCCGAGCGGCTTCTGGAGATCGGCACCGCGCCGATCCTCAACATCCACGTCGTCTACGACCGCAAGGTCCTCACCGCGCCGTTCTTCGCGGCGCTCGGCTCCCCGGTGCAGTGGGTCTTCGACCGCACCGAGGCGTCCGGGCTCCGGGAGGGGCAGTACCTGGCGCTGTCGCAGTCGGCGGCGCAGGACGAGATCGACGAGCCCGTCGCCGTGCTCCGGGAGCGGTATCTGCCGGAGCTGGAGCGGCTGCTGCCCGGTGCGCGCGGCGCCGGAGTGAAGGACTTCTTCGTGACCCGGGAGCGCACCGCGACGTTCGCCCCCGCCCCGGGCGTCGGGCTGCTGCGGCCCGGTGCCCGTACCAAGGCCCCCGGCCTGTACCTGGCCGGAGCGTGGACCGCCACAGGGTGGCCCGCGACCATGGAGAGTGCGGTTCGCAGTGGAGTCGGTGCGGCGGACGCCGCGCTGGACGCCCTGGGCCGGCCCCGCGATCACCTCCTCGGACTCTTCGAGGAGGCGGCATGACGCTCGACCGGAGCCTGGCAGGCCCCCGCACCCCCGGTACCGCAACAAGAGGAGAGATCGTGCCCACTGTGCCCCCGGCCGAAACGGCTGCCGACGCGGTGGACGTGACCGCGCTCCTGGAGCGCGGCCGGACCCTGGCCACACCGGTGCTCAAGGCGGCTGTCGACCGTCTGGCGCCGCCCATGGACACCGTCGCCGCCTACCACTTCGGCTGGATCGACGCCGAGGGCAACCCCGCGGACGGCGACGGCGGCAAGGCGGTACGCCCCGCGCTCGCCGTCCTCTCCGCGCAGGCCGCCGGCGCCGCCCCCGAGGTGGGCGTCCCCGGTGCGGTCGCGGTCGAACTGGTGCACAACTTCTCGCTGCTGCACGACGACCTGATGGACGGCGACGAGCAGCGCCGCCACCGCGACACCGTCTGGAAGGTGCACGGCCCCGCCCAGGCCATCCTGGTCGGCGACGCCTTGTTCGCGCTGGCCAACGAGGTCCTCCTGGAGCTCGGCACCGTCGAGGCGGGTCGCGCCACCCGGCGCCTGACCACCGCCACCCGGGCCCTCATCGACGGCCAGGCCCAGGACATCTCCTACGAGCACCGCGACCGCGTCAGCGTCGAGGAGTGCCTGGAGATGGAGGGCAACAAGACCGGCGCCCTGCTCGCCTGCGCCTGCTCCATCGGAGCCGTCCTCGGCGGCGCCGACGACCTCACCGCCGACACGCTGGAGCGCTACGGCTACCACCTCGGTCTCGCCTTCCAGGCCGTCGACGACCTCCTCGGCATCTGGGGCGACCCCGAGGCCACCGGAAAGCAGACCTGGAGCGATCTGCGCCAGCGCAAGAAGTCCCTGCCGGTCGTGGCCGCGCTCGCCGCGGGCGGCCCCGCCTCCGAGCGGCTCGGTGAACTGCTCGCCGAGGACGCCAAGGCCAGCGACTTCGAGAACTTCTCCGAGGAGGAGTTCGCCGCGCGCGCCGCGCTCATCGAGGAGGCGGGCGGCCGCGAGTGGACCGCCCAGGAAGCGCGTCGCCAGCACGCGATCGCCATCGAGGCACTGGACGCCGTCCCGATGCCCGAACAGGTACGGGCCCAGCTCGTGGCGCTCGCCGACTTCGTGGTCGTACGGAAGAGATGATCGTTATCGGTCGAATAAACCTCGCGTAGTCGCCGGCCGGTGCCTTCCCCAAGCTTCGAACCTCGTTCGGGCAGCGGGATATCCATCCGAACGAACGCACCGGCCGACGGCGGACCCACAGCAGAGACTTACCACTGCACGAAGGGGAAGCCATGACAGCGACGACCGACGGAAGCACCGGGGCCCTGCCGCCCCGCGCTGCCTCGGCCAGCGAAACCCAGCATCAGACCATTCCCGAGGCGGCCGGGACAGTCGAGACCCGAGACGCCGCCACGCGCGCCATGGAGCGCGCCACGGACTTCCTGCTGGCGCGGCAGGACGCCCAGGGCTGGTGGAAGGGCGACCTCGAGACGAACGTCACCATGGACGCCGAGGACCTGCTTCTCCGTCAGTTCCTGGGAATCCGCGACGAGCCGACCACCCGCGGCGCCGCGGTGTTCATCCGCGGCGAGCAGCGCGAGGACGGCACCTGGGCCTCGTTCTACGGCGGTCCGGGCGAGATCTCCACCACCATCGAGGCGTACGTCGCCCTGCGGCTGGCCGGGGACGCCCCGGACGATCCGCACATGGCGAAGGCCTCCGCGTGGATCCGCGAGCGCGGCGGCCTCGCGGCGGCCCGTGTCTTCACCCGGATCTGGCTCGCCCTCTTCGGCTGGTGGAAGTGGGACGACCTGCCCGAACTGCCGCCGGAGCTCATCTACTTCCCGAAGTGGATGCCGCTGAACATCTACGACTTCGGCTGCTGGGCGCGGCAGACGATCGTGCCTCTCACCATCGTCTCGGCGAAGCGTCCGGTGCGGCCCGCGCCGTTCCCGCTCGACGAGCTGCACACCGACCCGCGCGATCCCAACCCCGCCAAGCCCCTTGCTCCGGTGGCCAGTTGGGACGGCGCCTTCCAGCGCCTGGACAAGGTCCTGCACCAGTACCGCAAGGTCGCGCCGCGCGCCCTGCGCAGAGCGGCGATGAACACGGCGGCCCGCTGGATCATCGAGCGTCAGGAGAACGACGGTTGCTGGGGAGGCATCCAGCCGCCCGCCGTCTACTCGGTCATCGCCCTGCACCTGCTCGGCTACGACCTCGAACATCCGGTGATGCGCGAGGGGCTGGCCTCGCTAAACCGTTTCGCCGTATGGCGCGACGACGGTGCCCGGATGATCGAGGCCTGCCAGTCACCGGTGTGGGACACCTGCCTGGCGACCATCGCGCTGGCCGACGCGGGAGTGCCCGCCGACCATCCGCAACTCGTCAAGGCCGTGGACTGGATGCTCGGGGAGGAGATCGTCCGGCCCGGCGACTGGTCGGTCAAGCGCCCCCAACTGCCGCCGGGCGGCTGGGCGTTCGAGTTCCACAACGACAACTACCCGGACATCGACGACACCGCGGAGGTCGTCCTCGCACTGCGCCGCGTCCGGCACCACGACCCGGACCGCGTGGAGAACGCCATCGGACGCGGGGTCCGCTGGAATCTCGGCATGCAGTCCAAGGACGGCGGCTGGGGCGCGTTCGACGTCGACAACACCAGCGCCTTCCCCAACCGGCTGCCGTTCTGCGACTTCGGGGAGGTGATCGATCCGCCCTCCGCCGACGTCACCGCGCATGTGGTGGAGATGCTGGCGTTCGAGGGGCTCGGGCACGACCCGCGCACCCGCCGGGGCATCGAGTGGCTGCTCTCCCACCAGGAGCCGAACGGGTCCTGGTTCGGGCGCTGGGGCGTCAACTACGTCTACGGAACGGGGTCGGTGGTGCCGGCCCTCGTCGCGGCGGGGCTGCCCGGCTCGCACCCGGCGATCCGTCGGGCGGTGTCCTGGCTGGAGACCGTGCAGAACGACGACGGCGGCTGGGGCGAGGACATGCGCTCCTACGAGGACAGCCCCGGATGGAGCGGGCGCGGCGCCTCGACCGCCTCCCAGACCGGCTGGGCGCTGCTCGCCCTGCTGGCCGCGGGGGAGGGCGACTCCAAGGCGGTGGAGCGCGGGGTGGTCTGGCTCGCGGAGACCCAGCTGTCCGACGGCTCCTGGGACGAGCCGTACTTCACGGGGACCGGATTCCCGTGGGACTTCTCGATCAACTACCACCTCTACCGGCAGGTCTTCCCGCTCACCGCGCTCGGCCGCTATGTCCACGGAGAGCTCTTCTCCGCGGCGAAGGGGGGCTGATGGACAGGCGGCCCGCTCCCGACCCGCTGCTGATCGCCTGCGCGCTCGGCATCGAGCACCTCGCCCTGCGCAGCGGCGACCGGAGCGGCGCCGACGGGCCGGTCACCGTGCTGCGCACCGGCATGGGACCCAAGGCCGCCGACCGGTCGGTCACCCGGGTGCTCGCCGACCCGGCGCTGTCCGCTGCGGCCGTAGTGGCCACCGGCTTCTGCGCGGGGCTCGCCCCGGGCATGCACCCCGGTGACCTGGTCGTCGCCGAGGAGACCCGGGACCCGGGCGGCACCACGCCGTGCGTGGGCACCGATCTCCTGGTCAAGGAACTCGTGCGCGCCGTGCCCGGCCGCACCGTCCACACGGGGCCGCTGACCGGCTCCGATCACGTCGTCCGCGGTCACGAGCGCTCCGATCTGCTCGCGACCGGGGCCATCGCCGTCGACATGGAGTCCGCGGCCACCCTGCTCGGCGCGGTCCGCTCGGGGATCCGTCCCGTTGCGGCCGTACGGGTGGTCGTGGATGCTCCAGAACATGAACTCGTCCGAATCGGCACGGTCCGCGGTGGAATATCGGCTTTCCGTGTTCTTCGTTCAGTGCTTCCCGCTTTTTTCGAATGGCACCGTTCTTTGTCGCTCCCTCGGAGGTGAGCCGTATGGCCATGCCGCTTCGGCAGTCCATGAAGGTCGCTGCATACCTGTTTGAACAGAAGCTCAGGAAGCGGGACAAGTTCGCCCTGCTCGTCGAGTTGGAGCCGCTCTTCGCCTGCAACCTCGCGTGTGAGGGCTGCGGCAAGATCCAGCACCCCGCCGGTGTGCTCAAGCAGCGCATGCCGGTCGCCCAGGCCGTCGGCGCGGTCCTCGAATCCGGTGCGCCGATGGTGTCCATCGCCGGCGGCGAGCCGCTGATGCACCCTCAGATCGACGAGATCGTGCGGCAGTTGGTGGCCAAGAAGAAGTTCGTCTTCCTCTGCACCAACGCGATGCTGATGCGCAAGAAGATGGACAAGTTCAAGCCCTCGCCGTACTTCGCCTGGGCCGTGCACATCGACGGGCTGCGCGAGCGGCACGACGAGTCCGTCGCCAAGGAGGGCGTCTTCGACGAGGCGGTCGAGGCCATCAAGGAGGCCAAGCGCCGTGGCTTCCGCGTCACCACCAACTCGACCTTCTTCAACACCGACACCCCGCAGACCATCATCGAGGTGCTCAACTACCTCAACGACGACCTGAAGGTCGACGAGATGATGCTCTCGCCCGCCTACGCCTACGAGAAGGCACCCGACCAGGAGCACTTCCTCGGCGTCCAGCAGACCCGGGAACTGTTCAAGAAGGCCTTCGCGGGCGGCAACCGGCGCCGCTGGCGGCTCAACCAGAGCCCGCTCTTCCTGGACTTCCTGGAGGGCAAGGTCGACTTCCCGTGCACCGCGTGGGCGATCCCGAGCTACTCGCTCTTCGGCTGGCAGAAGCCCTGCTATCTGATGAGCGACGGGTACGTGCAGACGTACAAGCAGCTCCTGGAGGAGACCGACTGGGACTCCTACGGGCGCGGCAAGGACGACCGGTGCGCGAACTGCATGGCGCACTGCGGCTACGAGCCGACGGCGGTCCTCGCCACCATGGGCTCCCTCAAGGAGTCGATCCGGGCGGCCCGCGAGACCTTCACGGAAAGCCGCGGGTGACTACATGACCGCCGTTTCCCTGGGCCTGCCCGAGGTACCGGTCCGGCCGATCGCGGAGCGCCGTGTGTCGCGGCGGATCCAGGTCGGACCGGTGGCGGTCGGCGGCGGGGCGCCCGTGTCGGTGCAGTCGATGACCACGACCCGTACGTCGGACGTGGGTGCCACCCTCCAGCAGATCGCGGAACTGACCGCGTCCGGCTGCCAGATCGTCCGCGTCGCCTGCCCCACGCAGGACGACGCGGACGCCCTCGCGACCATCGCCCGCAAGTCGCAGATCCCGGTGATCGCGGACATCCACTTCCAGCCGAAGTACGTGTTCGCGGCGATCGAGGCGGGTTGTGCGGCGGTGCGGGTGAACCCCGGCAACATCAAGCAGTTCGACGACAAGGTGAAGGAGATCGCGCGGGCCGCGAAGGACGCCGGAACCCCGATCCGGATCGGCGTGAACGCCGGCTCGCTCGACCGGCGGCTGCTGGAGAAGTACGGGAAGGCGACGCCCGAGGCCCTCGTCGAGTCGGCGCTGTGGGAGGCGTCGCTCTTCGAGGAGCACGGGTTCCGGGACATCAAGATCTCGGTGAAGCACAACGACCCGGTGGTCATGGTCAACGCCTACCGGCAGCTCGCCGCCCAGTGCGACTATCCGCTGCACCTCGGGGTGACCGAGGCCGGCCCGGCGTTCCAGGGGACCATCAAGTCGGCCGTCGCGTTCGGCGCGCTGCTCAGCGAGGGCATCGGCGACACCATCAGGGTCTCGCTGAGCGCGCCGCCCGCCGAGGAGTGCAAGGTCGGCATCCAGATCCTGGAGTCGCTCGGGCTGCGGCAGCGGCGCCTGGAGATCGTCTCCTGCCCGTCCTGCGGGCGCGCCCAGGTCGACGTGTACAAGCTGGCCGACGAGGTCACGGCCGGTCTGGAGGGGATGGAGGTCCCGTTGCGCGTCGCCGTCATGGGCTGCGTCGTCAACGGCCCCGGCGAGGCGCGGGAGGCGGACCTGGGGGTCGCCTCCGGCAACGGCAAGGGACAGATCTTCGTCAGGGGCGAGGTCATCAAGACCGTCCCCGAGTCGAAGATCGTCGAGACCCTCATCGACGAGGCGATGAAGATCGCGGAGCAGATGGAGAACGACGGCGTCGCGTCCGGAGAACCGGCCGTCACCGTGAGCTGATCAGCACGGACCGAGAGGGGGCCCGACGTGACGATTCTGGAGAACATCCGGGGACCACGTGACCTGAAGGCGCTGTCCGAGGCGGAAATCGGTGAACTGGCCGAAGAGGTGAGGGAGTTCCTGGTGCACGCGGTCGCCAGGACCGGCGGTCACCTCGGACCCAACCTGGGAGTGGTGGAACTGTCCATCGCCCTCCACCGGGTCTTCGAGTCGCCCGTCGACCGCATCCTGTGGGACACCGGCCATCAGAGCTACGTACACAAAATGCTGACGGGGCGTCAGGACTTCTCCAAGCTGCGCAGCAAGGGCGGCCTGTCCGGCTATCCCTCGCGCGAGGAGTCCGTGCACGACGTCATCGAGAACAGCCACGCCTCCACGGCGCTCGGCTGGGCGGACGGGCTCGCCAAGGCCCGCCAGGTGCAGGGCGAGAAGGGCCATGTCGTCGCGGTGATCGGCGACGGCGCGCTGACCGGCGGCATGGCGTGGGAGGCGCTCAACAACATCGCCGCCGCCAAGGACCGGCCGCTGATCATCGTCGTCAACGACAACGAACGCTCCTACGCGCCGACCATCGGCGGCCTCGCGAACCACCTCGCGACCCTGCGGACGACCGACAGCTACGAGCAGGTCCTCGCCTGGGGCAAGGGCGTCCTGCTGCGCACCCCCCTGGTCGGCAACACGATCTACGAGTCCCTGCACGGCGCGAAGAAGGGCTTCAAGGACGCCTTCGCGCCGCAGGGCATGTTCGAGGACCTCGGCCTCAAGTACGTCGGCCCGATCGACGGCCACGACGTGGGAGCCGTGGAGTCCGCGCTGCGCCGGGCGAAACGCTTCCACGGCCCCGTGCTCATCCACTGTCTGACGGAGAAGGGCCGAGGCTACGAACCCGCGCTCGCTCACGAGGAGGACCACTTCCACACCGTCGGGGTGATGGACCCGCTCACCTGCGAGCCCCTCGCGCCGTCCAACGGCCCCTCCTGGACCTCCGTGTTCGGCGACGAGATCGTCAGGATCGGCGAGGAGCGCGCGGACGTCGTGGCCATCACGGCGGCCATGCTGCATCCGGTGGGGCTCGGGAAGTTCGCCGAGCGGTTCCCCGACCGGGTGTGGGACGTCGGTATCGCCGAGCAGCACGCCACGGTGTCCGCGGCCGGACTCGCGACCGGCGGCCTGCATCCGGTCGTCGCCGTCTACGCGACCTTCCTCAACCGGGCCTTCGACCAACTCCTCATGGACGTCGCGCTGCACCGCTGCGGTGTCACCTTCGTCCTCGACCGGGCCGGCGTCACCGGCGTCGACGGCGCCTCGCACAACGGCATGTGGGACATGTCGATCCTCCAGGTCGTGCCCGGCCTCAGGATCGCCGCGCCGCGCGACGCCGACCAGCTGAGGGCGCAGCTGCGAGAGGCGGTCGCCGTCGACGACGCGCCGACCCTGATCCGCTTCCCGAAGGAGTCGGTCGGTCCGGCGATCCCCGCCGTGGACCACGTGGGCGGGCTCGACGTCCTGCACCGGGGCGAGCGCCCCGAGGTACTGCTCGTCGCGGTGGGCGTCATGGCGCCGGTCTGCCTCCAGACCGCCGACCTGCTGGAGTCGCGCGGCATCGGCTGCACCGTCGTCGACCCGCGCTGGGTCAAGCCCGTCGACCCCGCGCTTCCCCACCTCGCCGCCGGGCACCGGCTCGTCGCCGTCGTCGAGGACAACAGCCGGGCCTCCGGCGTCGGCGCGGCCGTCGCCCTCGCTCTCGGGGACGCCGAAGTCGACGTGCCCGTACGGCGGTTCGGCATCCCGGAGCAGTTCCTCGCGCATGCCAAGCGGGCCGAGGTGCTGGCCGACATCGGGCTCACGCCCGTGGAGATCGCCGGGCGGATCAGCGCGGGCCTGGCCATCAAGGCTGAGCGGGCCAAGGCCGCGTACGAGCTGTCGAAGGCCGCGGACCAGCCGGCCGAGCACGAGTCGTCCAAGGAGAAACAGGAATGACCGACCCTGCGGAGAAGGGGGAGTTCGACCTCGGCGCACTCCTCGCCGAGCGCGGAGCCGAGCGCTACGAGCTGCACACGAAGTACCTGAACCACCAGCTCCCGCGCATGCTGCACACCATCGGCTTCGACAAGGTGTACGAGCGGGCCGAGGGCGCGCACTTCTGGGACGCCGACGGCGACGACTACCTGGACATGCTCGCCGGGTTCGGGGTGATGGGCCTCGGCCGCCACCACCCCGTCGTCCGGCAGGCACTGCACGACGTCCTCGACGCCTCGCTCGCCGACCTCACCCGCTTCGACTGCCAGCCGCTGCCCGGCCTGCTCGCGGAGCGACTGCTCACCCATTCCCCGCACCTGGACCGGGTGTTCTTCGGCAACAGCGGCACGGAGGCGGTCGAGACGGCGCTGAAGTTCGCCCGGTACGCCACCGGCAGGCCGCGGATCCTGTACTGCTCCCACGCCTTCCACGGTCTGACCACCGGCTCCCTGTCCGTGAACGGCGAGGACGGCTTCCGCGACGGCTTCGCACCACTGCTGCCCGACACGGCCGTGGCCCTCGGTGATCTCGACGCCCTGGCGAGGGAGTTGAAGAAGGGTGACGTCGCCGCGCTGATCGTGGAGCCGATCCAGGGCAAGGGCGTCCACGAGTCCCCGCCCGGATATCTGCGCGCCGCCCAGGAATTGCTGCACAAGCACAAGGCCCTGCTCATCGCCGACGAGGTGCAGACCGGCCTCGGCCGCACCGGCGACTTCTACGCCTACCAGCACGAGGAAGGTGTCGAACCGGACCTGGTGTGCGTGGCCAAGGCGCTCTCCGGCGGCTATGTGCCGGTCGGCGCGACCCTCGGCAAGGACTGGATCTTCAAGAAGGTCTACTCCTCCATGGACCGGGTCCTCGTGCACTCGGCGAGCTTCGGGTCCAACGCCCAGGCCATGGCGGCGGGGCTCGCGGTGCTCTCCGTGATGGAGAACGAGCAGATCGTCGCCAACGCGCGGATCACCGGAGAACGGCTGAAGTCCCGGCTGGCGGCCCTGGTCGACCGGTACGAGCTGCTCAGCGACGTACGCGGCCGGGGTCTGATGATCGGAATCGAGTTCGGCCGGCCCACGTCGCTCAAGCTGCGCGGCCGCTGGACCATGCTGCAGGCCGCGCGCAAGGGCCTGTTCGCGCAGATGGTCGTCGTCCCGCTGCTCCAGCGGCACCGCATCCTCACCCAGGTCTCCGGCGACCATCTGGAGGTGATCAAGCTGATCCCGCCGCTGGTCATCGACGAGAGGGACGTCGACCGGTTCGTGGACGCCTTCACCGCGGTGATGGAGGACGCGCACGGCGGCGGCGGGCTGATGTGGGACTTCGGGAAGACGCTGGTGAAACAGGCGGTCGCGAACCGCTGAGACCCCGGCACCGCGGGACTCTTTGCCTCTGGGGCAAGAAAATTGCCCCAGAGGCAATCATCGGGGTCAATGGTCATATGAGCCCTGCCGATCCAGGGGCGGTCGAAGAGCCGTCCGCCGAGCTGCGCGCCGTGGCGCCCCAGCTCCGCGCGCTGCGCCGCGGCGCCTCCCTCACGCTGGAGGCCGCCGCCCGCGCCGCCGGACTCTCGCCCGCGCATCTCTCCCGACTGGAGACCGGGCAGCGCCAGCCCTCGCTGCCGATGCTGCTCACGCTGGCCCGTGTCTACGGTACGACGGTCTCCGAACTGCTCGGCGAGACGGTCGCCGACCGTGACGCGATCGTCCGGGCCGCCGACATGGAAGCGGCCCCGGCGGGCGGCTGGACCTACTGGCAGGCCGGTGCCGCGGGCCGCGGTATGCAGGCGCTGCGCGTGCACGTCCCCTACGGCTCGCAGGGTGACATCGTGCGCGTCCACCCGGGCGAGGAGTGGCTGTACGTCCTCCAGGGGCGGCTCAGGCTGCGCCTCGGGGACACCGCGCACACGCTCGCGCCGGGGGACAGCGCCCACTTCGACTCGCTGACCCCGCACCGCATCGCCGCCGCCGAACGCGACGGAGCCGAGCTTCTTTTCGTACACACCCTGCTGCAGAGCCCCGTCGCCGCGCTGTGCCTCGGTCCTGCGACGGGCCACCCCACCTCGGGAGAGACGTCATGACCGAACCCACGGAACCCCGCAGCCGCTCCATGGAGGAGAAGTTCCCCCGCGCCCTGTGGGTGCGGCTGATCATCTACGTCGCCGTCGGCCACCTCTTCGCGGCCTTCATCTATCTGCTCTTCACGCTGGGCGCGCACAACCAGTAGAACCGCAGACCGGGCGAGCGGCTCAGTCCAGCAGCCGCTCGCGCAGACGCTCCCGGAGCTCCGGCGTCATCCCCAGTCCTTGCTCCAGGTAGGCGTCGACGCTGCCCCAGGTCTCCTCGATCGTCTCGAACGCGGCTGTCAGGTACTCGGCGCGCGCGTCGAACAGGGGGCTGAGCAGTTCCATCACCTCCGGGGAGTACGCGGCGGCCGAGGTGTTGCTGCGGTGCACCTTGTAGCGGCGGTGCGCGGCGTTCGACTCCAGGTAGTCGGCCACGATCGCGTCGCGCTCGACGCCGAGGGCGAGGAGGGTGATCGCGATGGACAGTCCGGCGCGGTCCTTGCCGGCCGCGCAGTGCATCAGGGCGGGCGCGCTGTCCTCGGCCAGCGCGTGCAGCACCTGGGAGTGCTCGGCCGTGCGCTCCTTGATGATCGCGCGGTAGGAGTTGATCATGCGGTTCGCTGCCTTGCCGTCGCCGAGGAGCCCCCGCAGCTGGTCGAGATCGCCCTCGCGGACCATCTTCCAGAACTCGCCGCCGGCCGCCGGGTCGGTCAGCGGGAGGTTCACGTTCCGTACGCCCGGCAGTTCGACGTCCGGGCCCTCCAGTTTCTGGTCCGCGGCATTACGGAAGTCGAAGATCGTGTGGAGTCCCAGGGAGTCGAGGAACGCGACGTCCTCCTCCGTGGCGTGCGCGAGGTGGCCGCTGCGGAACAGGTGCCCGTAGCGCACTCGTCGGCCGTCCGCGGTGGGCAGGCCGCCCACGTCGCGGAAGTTGCGCACTCCGCCGAGCTCGGGCTCGGTCGACGGGACCTGCTGCGTCACGGGGGCTCCTCCCATTCGGCCGTCGGCGTCGCCTGGTGGACTCGGCGTCGCTCGTCGGCAGTTGTGTCCGGCTGGCGCTCTCGACGATACGACATGGGTTCCTGAGGCAATGAGTTGTCCACAGGCGTCTCGTCTCAGGAGATACGGCCTTGACGGCGACGCTTTATGTGTACACGTGTTCGAATGTGTTCACCGGTCGCCCGCCGCCTCCGGTCGCGCGTGTATGCCGGGGTGAATTGTTGCGAGATGCGGCATTGGGGCGTGCCGTTTTTGCGAGTCGACCCACCTTGGAATCCAGATGTGATGATTATCCGCCTGCGCCGCATCTGGCTGTTCTGTCCCTAATTGGCGCCTTCGTTACAACTGGCCCTGGAATGAAGCAGCCTGGGTCGAGTCGCGTGAGGAGCGTCATATTCGTGACGATGCGTTGCCGTCCTCGAATTCCAACCCGCCCGCATTTCCCGGCGGGTTGGGATGCCCGAAAGATCGTCATTCCACAGAGGGTGACGGCAATTTCCGCATGGATCAAGAAAGGTGGACGAACGGGAGAAGCGCGTAGTTGTCGACGCGCTCTCATCTCGCCTACGTTCTGCCTCAATCCGGACGGACGCCCAATCCTGCCGCCGTCCGGAATCCGCACACTCACCCGTACATGGCAGGAGCGGGGGACCCACAGGTTCCGCGCCTGGTCCGGTCTCCGGAACAGGCTAGGGGTACAGCCACGCAGCAGCGTGGCCGGGCATCTCCAGCCCGCACCCGACAGCTCACCCCGCAGGCGCCGGAGAGGAAAACGTCATGCCCGCGAAGGGTAAGCACCGCCGTCCCAAGTCCCTCCGTTTCACCCGCTCGATCGCCGTGGCCGGAACCGGTGGCGCCGCACTCGCGCTGCCGCTGATGGGAGCCACCGGCGCGCACGCCGCGACCCCGGCCGCCGCCGTCGCGCAGCACGTCGAGAAGGCCGCCACCGCCGCTCCCGTCGCCGGGAAGGCCGCCACGACGAAGACGTACGCGGTGAAGTCCGGCGACTATCTCTCGAAGATCGCCGACGAGCACAACGTCAGCGGCGGCTGGAAGAAGATCTACTCCGACAACCGCTCCGCCATCGGCGGTGACCCGTCGCTGATCCACCCCGGTCTGAAGCTGTCGCTCGGCAAGAAGGCCGCTTTCGTCGGCGCCACTCACACGGTCACGCACACGGCCACGCACACGGCGACCCGCACGACGGCCCCGGCGCCCAAGACCGACCAGGCGACCCCGGCCCCCGACACCGCTGCCCCCGACAGCGCTTCCGCCGGCAGCGGTTCCGGCTACACCCTGCCGGTCGAGAGCAGCTCCGTCGGCACCGGCTACAAGGTGCCGGGCAGCATGTGGTCCAGCGGCTACCACACGGGCGTGGACTTCGTGGTTCCCACCGGTACCACGATCAAGTCCATAGCCGCGGGCACCGTCGTCTCCGCGGGCTGGGGCGGCGCCTACGGCAACCAGGTCGTCATCCAGCACGCCGACGGCAAGTACTCCCAGTACGCCCACATGTCGTCCCTGTCCGTCTCGGCGGGGCAGACCGTGACCGAGGGCCAGCAGATCGGCCTCTCCGGCGCGACCGGCAACGTCACCGGACCTCACCTGCACTTCGAGATCCGCACCACGCCGGACTACGGCTCCGACGTCGACCCGGTCGCGTACCTTCGCTCGCACGGTGTCGCCGTCGGCTGACGCCTCACCCTGAGCTCCAGACGCTCACCCTGCTCCTGACGGCAGGACAGCCTCCGAAGGCCGGACCCACGATCCCGGGGTCCGGCCTTCGGTGTTCCCGGTGTGAGGCACCCGGCCACTGTCGAACCAGGCGCCTGACCGCTGCCCGGTGATTTCCCGTGATTTCCCGGCCCGTGGGTGATCGCTCCTTCAACGTCCGTGTTCCGGGTCTTATTCCAGAGTTGACCAACGCTTGGCGAGTGGCTTATCTCACCGTCCGTCAACCCTTCCCTACGGTCGCGTAGCTCACATCCAGAGGTGAATTATGGGTCGATGTGGCAGACGATTCGAAGAGTGACGACAGATCAGTGATCGGGTCGTACGTGGCGGTGGGGGACAGCTTCACCGAGGGCGTCGGCGACCCTGGGCCCGACGGGGCGTTCGTCGGCTGGGCCGACCGGTTCGCGGTACTTCTCGCCGACCGGCGACCCGAAGGCGATTTCAACTACACCAATCTCGCCGTGCGCGGCAAACTGCTCGACCAGATCGTCGAGTCCCAGCTCCTGAAGGCCAAGGAGCTCGGCCCCGACCTGGTCTCGTTCTGCGCGGGCGGCAACGACATCATCCGCCCGGGCACCGACCCCGACGAGGTCGCGGAGCGCTTCGAGCGCGCGATCTCCGATCTCACCTCCGCCGTCGGCACGGTCATGGTGACCACCGGCTTCGACACACGTGACGTGCCCGTGCTCAAGCATCTGCGCGGCAAGATCGCCACCTACAACGGACATGTGCGGGCCATCGCGGACCGCTACGGCTGTCCCGTCCTCGACCTCTGGTCCCTGAAGACGATCCAGGACCGCCGCGCCTGGGACGGAGACCGACTGCACCTCTCGCCCGAGGGGCACACCCGGGTGGCGCTCCGTGCCGGACAGGTACTCGGCCTCGACGTACCCGCCGACCCGGACCAGCCCTGGCCGCCCCTCCCGCCGCGCGGCACGCTGGAGATGCGCCGCGACAACATCCAGTGGGCGCGCGAATATCTGGTGCCGTGGATCGGACGGCGACTGCGCGGGGAGTCCTCGGGCGATCACGTGGCGGCCAAGGGAACCCTGTCACCGGACGACATCAAGATGCGCATCGAGTCGGTGGCCTGAGCCGGGACCGACCCGGTCAAGGCACCACGGACGGCGCGGGTCCCGGCCGGGTCGAGCGGCCGGGACCCGCACCGGCGTCCGGGGCGGTTCGGGTTCGAACCCTCCCCCTCCGGGTCTCGGCCGTGCTCGCCGTCGGGGCAGCGCCGCGCGGCGCAGCGCCGGGCCCAGCAGGCGTGCTAGCGCACCGCCGCCATCAACGCCTCGCGCTCAAGGCCCAGTTCACGGGCGAGGGCCTCGTCCGCCCACTCCTGGGTCCGCGCCCGTGAAACGGCTCCCGAGTACGCCGTCATCTGGACGGCCAGTCCGTCCAGGAGCGCCGTCAGTCTGAGTGCCGCGCTCGTGGGGTCCGGGCAGTGGAACTCGCCCGCGGCCACGCCCTCCGCGATCACCTCGGTCATCGCGGCCTTCCACTGCCTGTCGAGATCGCGGGTGACCTCGCGCAGCGCGGGCTCGCGCAGGGCGACCGCCCAGCCCTCGATCCACAGGCGCCAGCCCTTCGCCTGCCCTGTCGGGGCGTACCAGCGCACGGCGGTCCGAAGGCGTCGCAATGCCGTCGTACGGCGGCCGAGCAGCTTGCGCAGATGGGCGAGGTCGTCCTCGGCCGCGTAGGTGAAAGCGGCGGCGACCAGCTTCTCCTTCGTCGAGAAGTGGTACAGCACCAGCGCGTTGCTCACGCCGAGGGACGAGGCCACGTCGGCGATCCGTACCGCGGCCACACCCCGCGCCTCGATCTGTTCGACGGCGGCCCGCAGCAACTCCTCACGCCGCTCCGCCACGCTCAACCGCACTCTCGCCACGCGGCAACCCTACACAGCACTTCGGGAAGGGGCCCGACAGGAGTTGACGCTCCCGCGGGGCAGGACCGACGATCCCGCCGGGAGCCGGGAGCCGGGAGCCGGGAGCCGGGAGCCGGGAGCCGGGAGCCGGGAGCCGGGAGCCGGGAGCCGGGAGCCGGGAGCCGGGAGCCGGGAGCCCGGAGCCCGGCTGTCCGATCGGTCCGATCGGTCCGGCTGGGCCCGGTCAGGACCGGCAGGGTCAGTTCGTCGACTGTGGCCGGCCTCAGTCGACGAACTGATAGTCGGCCTCGATGCGACCGTCCTCGTCCAGGACGAGGAACTCCAGCCCGCCACCCGTGACCTGTCCGTCCCCGGTGTGGAAGGACTCCCACCGGAAAGTGATCACGTCGTCCAGCCGGCGGGCGGGCTCCTGGATCCTGAAGACGTACGTCCCAGGAGCCACGAACTCCTCGTAGGCACGCGTCACGCGCGCGTGCAGTTCGTCGTGGCCCCTGGCCTCCAGTACGGCGGTGCCGAAGCCGAGGGACACGGCCCGGTCGTGCATCTCCTGCGGGGGGCGCAGGAGATGCACACCGTCCTTGGCCCACAGCTCGTGAACGCACTTGAGGCGGATCTCGGGGTCGGGTTCGTTCCAGACGCCGATGTAGCGCTCGATCAGGTCCTGCGCGTCGATGGCGGGCATGGTGCTCCTCGTGCGGGTCGGTGCGCGTTTTCGCGCGGTCGCTCTGACGACACCGACTCTGCTTCGGCCCGGCCCGCGCCTCAATTCCCTCCAGGGAATCGCCGTGCTCGGCGCGGACTCCCGGAGCCGCCGCGGCGCGGATTCCCGGCGTCGCCGCGCGGCGGAGCGGCGACCGGCCCGACGAGGTGGCGGTGGAGGCGGGTCAGCGGCTCCGCGTCCTCACCGGTACCACCCGTACCGCTCCGCGATGACCGGCAGCCGGTCGGTGACGATGGCGTGGGCGGCGGCCCGCGGCGTCGTTCCGTCGGCCTCCGCGCGCGCGAGGGTCCGGTCGATCAGGGCGCGCATGGAGCGCCGGGTGTGGGTGAACGCCTCGTCCGCGTCGGCGCCGATGTCGCCGAACAGGGTCCACCACCACCAAGCGTTCGTCCCGGAGTTGACCACGACGTCCGGCAGGACGGTGACCCCGCGCGCGGCGAGCAGCAGTTCCGCGTCCGCGAGGACGGGCATGTTGGCCGCCTCGACGATCCAACGGGCCCTGATCGCGCCCTGGTTCGACGTGTCGATCGCGTAGGACACCGCGGCGGGCACCAGCACATCGACGTCGGCGGACAGCCAGGCGTCGCCGGGGAGTTCCCGGTCGGCGTGGCGCAGCACCGCGCGGTCGACGGTTCCGTACGCGTCCCGCGCCCCGAGCAGCGCCTCGACATCGAGGCCGTCCGGGTTCGCGATGGTTCCCTTGACGTCGGCGACGGCCACGATCCTCAGCCCCGCGCGCGCGAGGAAACGCGCCGTCGCCCCGCCCATGGTCCCGAGTCCCTGCACGGCGACGCGCGTTCCCGCGTGTTCCAACCCGGCCCGGTCCAGGGCGGCGAGCACCGACTCGGCGACGCCGCAGCCGCCGACCAGTTCGTCGAGGCCGATGCCGTCCACCTCGACCGCGAAGGCGTCCGCGAGCCGTTTCCGGGCCGCCGCCTCGTCGTCGAGCAGCGGGTACACGGCCTGGATGGAGGAGACGAGGCCCGCCTCCTCGGCGGCCCGGTCGACCAGGTCCTGGCTGAGCCCTAGATCCTCGCCGGTGGTCCAGAAGGCCTCGATGTAGGGGCGCATGGCACGCAGATAGCGCACCAGGAGGCCGTACGCCGCCGGGTCCTGGGGATCGCAGTCGATACCGCCCTTGGCGCCGCCCAGCGGGATGTACCGGCCCTCGGGGTTGTAGTGCAGGGCCTCCTTCATGGTCATGCCGCGGGCGAGCCCGGTGACCTCCTCCAGGGTGCAGCCCGGCCGCATCCGCAGACCGCCGCTGGAGACGCCGCGCACGAGCCGGTCGACGACGAGATATCCAGGGCGGCCGGTGACATGGTCCGTCCAGGTGAGCGTCATCAAGGGGGCGGTCATGGGGTCTCCTCGGGGATGGCGATCAGGGTGGGGCCGGGGGTGCGCAGTGCCTCGGTCAGCGCGGCGGCCAGCTCGTCCGGGCTGTACGCGTGCGTGCCCTGTCCTCCGTAGGCGCGGGCCAGGGCGGGCAGGTCGACCGGTGCGAGGTCGACGGCCGTGGGGGTGTCGCCCCGGGCGGCCATCTCGTCGCGGATCTCCCCGTAGCCGCCGTTGTCGAACACCACGACGGGCAGCGGGAGGCGCAGCTGTACCGCGGTCGCCAGTTCCTGCACCGTGAACTGGAGGCCGCCGTCCCCGCTGAGCGCCACCACCTGGCGGTCGGGGCACGCCGCCTTGGCACCGATCGCCGCGGGCAGCGCGTAGCCGAGCGTTCCGAAGCCGGTCGGGTGAAGATAGCGGCCCTCCGGGCCGAGCGGGAGATGGGGGAGTGCTCCGTAGTAGCAGCACTGGGCGCTGTCCGAGGTGATCACGGCGTCTTCGGCGAGGACGGAACGGACGGCCCGCAGGTACGGGATCCAGCGGGAGTCCCGTCCGGCGGTCTCGGCGTTCCGGGCGGCCCGCAGGACCGCGGCCCGCCGGACGGGGTCGTCGTCCGCCACGCGCGCGCGGTGGCGTACACCGCCGGACGACACGACGGCGGCGAGCAGGGCCGTCAGGGACAGCCGGGCGTCGCCGACGACGGCGATGTCCGCCGGGAGACCCGCGTACATCTGGTCAGGGTCCAGGTCCACGCGGATCAGCGTGCCGTCGAGGGCGGGCGGCGCCGACCACAGGTCGGACTCGGCGAGTTCGGTACCGACGGCGAGCACCGCGTCGCGTTCCGTGAGCCACTTCTGGATCGAGGGGCTGTGGAGGGACACGCCGAGGGACAGCGGGTGGGTCTCGGGGACGATCCCCTTGCCGTTGGCCGTCGTGAGGACGGGAGCGCCCAGTGTCTCTGCCAGGGCGAGGCCCGGAACGGCCGCGCCGCGCGCTCCGCCGCCGAGCACGAGGGCCGGACGGCGGGCCCCGCGCAGGGCTTCGGCGGCCCGCTCCACGGCCGCCGCGACGGGGGCGAGGGGAACGGCGGGCGGGGTGAGACGGACCGGACCGGTCTCCTCGGTGGCCTCCAGCAGATCGAGGGGAATCTCGATGTGCGCGGGGCGCGGCCGACGGGTGCGGAACAGCGTGAAGGCGCGTGCCACCGCCGCGTCGATCTCCGCGACCGAGGACACGCGATGGCTGAACGCGGCCACGCCCCGAAGTGCCTCCGTCTGACTGCGCGCCTCGTGGAGCAGACCGGTGGCCAGCCGCGGATGGCGCAGCGGCATTCCGGGGGAGACGACGAGCAGCGGCACGCTGTCCGAGTACGCCTGGCCGATGGCCGCCGCCGCGTTCAGCAGGGCGGGTCCGGTCGTCGTGATCACGACACCCGGGTGTTCGGTCACGCGCGCGTAGCCGTCGGCCGCGTAACCGGCACCTTGTTCGTGGCGCGTCAGGACGTGCCGGATGCCGTACGAGGACAGGTGGCGGTAGATCTCCAGGTTGTGCGTTCCGGGGATGCCGAAGACCCGGGTCACGGCGTGGCCGCACAGGGCGCGGACGAGTGCCTCGCCGCCGGTGAGCGTCTCGCCCATCACAGAGTCCGCGCGCCGGCGCTCCGCGCGCTGACGGGAGCGCCCACGGTCTTCGCGGCGGGGAGGTCGGACACGGTGTCTCCAGGGGGACGGACGGCGTGACCCTCGGGCCACTGGGACGGTGACCAGTCTACTGAACCACGAGTCAGTATGGGAATGAGGGCAGGGTCGGGCCGACGCACTGAATCGACCGTCAGTGGCGGCGCCGGGGTGCCCGGGGGTGACGCTGCGGAGCGGTGCGGGTCCGCTCGGTGAACCCGGCCCGTACCCGGACGTGATCGCACGGCGAGGGGCCACCGGCGGCCATCGGAGGGCGCGGTGGCGCGGTGGCGCCCGGAACGTTTCCCACGTGTGGAAGAAGCGCGGGCGCGCCGGGGTTGAGCACATACAGACCCAGGGTCACGGACATCGCCTCGTGACCGGGGCGACCCGGCGCTGTCAGAGGCGACGACCATAATGAAGGCCTGACCGACTCCATCTGGAGGTATCCGTGACCGGTTTCCGTACCTTGAGCTCCGGGCTCCGCGCGCTGCGGCCCGCCGCCTTCGGCGCGGATCCGGGTGGTGCGCGCATGCGGCGCATCCGCAATTCGCCGAACTTCGCGGACGGCGTGTTCCAGAACCCGGAGACCGCCCGCACCCGGCCCGACGGCTCGATGCTGGAGTTCGCGAAGGTCTACTTCCGCAGCGAGGAGCGCGCCCACCGCTCCCCGGCCGGGACGGTGCCGGTGCACGCGACGACACTCGCCGACCTGGCCAGGCCCGCCGCGACCGGGCTGCGGCTCACCTGGATGGGGCACTCCAGCGTCCTCGCCGAGATCGACGGCCACCGCGTGCTGTTCGACCCGGTCTGGGGCGAGCGCTGTTCCCCGTTCGCCTTCGCGGGTCCCAGGCGACTGCACCCGGTGCCCCTGCCGCTGGCGGCGCTCGGCCCGGTAGATGTCGTGGTGATCTCGCACGACCACTACGACCACCTCGACATGCCCACGATCAAGGCGCTGGCCGACACGGACACGGTGTTCGCCGTGCCGCTCGGCGTCGGAGCCCATCTGGAGCACTGGGGCGTCTCGGTGGACCGGATCCGCGAGCTGGACTGGCAGGAGTCGACCAAGGTCGGCGGGATCACCCTGACGGCGACGCCGGCGCGCCATTTCTGCGGTCGCGGCCTGCGCAACACACAGCACACCCTCTGGGCCTCCTGGGTCGCCGAGGGCGACACCCACCGGATCTACCACAGCGGCGACACCGGCTATTTCCAGGGCTTCAAGGACATCGGCGCCGCCCACGGCCCGTTCGACGCCACGATGATCCAGATCGGCGCGTACAGCGACTTCTGGCCCGACATCCACATGACGCCCCAGGAGGGGATGCGCTCCCACCTGGATCTCCAGGGCGGGCAGCCCTCCGGAGTGATGCTGCCGATCCACTGGGGGACGTTCAATCTCTCCACCCACGCCTGGTCCGACCCGGGCGAGGGCACGCTGGCCGCCGCCCGCGCGGTCGGAGCGCGCGTCGCGCTGCCGCGTCCCGGCGAGCCGTTCGAGCCCACGGCCGAGACCGTTCCCGCCGAGCCGTGGTGGCGTGGCGTGGCCCGTACGCCGAAGGAGGGCTGGCCGGTCGTCGAGGAGAGCGTCGCAGCCGACACGCCGGGTGACGTCGCCGGCGGCTCGACGGAGGGCACCGGGGAGCCCGAAACGGTGTCCGCGGGCTGATCGACCGATCCACGGCGAGGGCCGAGGAGCGAAACGCTCCTCGGCCCTCGCCTTTTGCTTGTGACCGCTTCCGACCAGCCCTGATCGAGCCAGGGTTCGACGCGAACGTGTGTCCGGCAGGGTTATCGGTCAGCCGTGCGACGCGTCATACCAGAGCGGGACGCTACCTCGGGGAGTTTGTCAACAGCCCACCGCACATGATGCGTTGGCGACTACTGTCAGTTGCCGACGGGCGACGCAGGGCCGATTTTTTCGGCTCTCTCGACCGGCACCGCTATGGCACACGCCCGAGTCGCGCAGACCCGCGGGAGCTCCGTGCCCCCGACGCATCCAGTACGAGGAAGCCGATGTCTCACCTTCGCGCACCGGCCGCACGCGCAGACCGCCGTGAGGGCGGGCGGCACGGACGACCGGCCGCCCGTACCACCCCTTCGCCGCCCGAGACGCACCTGCGGCCCCAGCTGCTGCGCCTCGCGGTCCTGCCGCCGACCGCGGTGGCCCTCAGCGCGTGCGCCGCCGTACTGTTCACCGTCCGCTCCACCGGCGCCCGGCCCGGCCCGATCCTGTGGGCCGTCCTCGCCGGAGCCGTGGGCGTGGCACTGGCGGGCATCCTGATCGCCGCCGTGGCCGCCGACCGCGCCGCCACGTCCGTACGGGAACGCATGGGAGCCCTGCGCCGCACCAGCGCCCGCACCGAGACCGATCTGCGCGCCGTCGTCGAGGGGCTGCGCCGCGGTGAGGACCCGCCCGCGCGCAGGACGCGCCGCCGTCCTCCCGCGGACGCCGACGACTTCGAACTGCTCGCCGCAGACATCACCCGTGCCCACGACGGCGCCGTGACGGCCGTCGTGGAGGCCTCGCGGCTCTCCAGCCACGCGGGCAGCGAGCAGAAGGTCGAGGTCTTCGTCAATCTGGCCCGGCGCCTGCAGTCCCTCGTGCACCGCGAGATCTCCATCCTCGACGAGCTGGAGAACGAGATCGAGGACCCGGACCTCCTCAAGGGACTTTTCCACGTCGACCACCTGGCCACCCGCATCAGACGCCACGCCGAGAACCTGGCCGTGCTCGGTGGCGCCGTCTCGCGCCGTCAGTGGAGCAACCCCGTCTCCATGACCGAGGTGCTGCGCTCCGCGATCGCCGAGGTCGAGCAGTACTCGCGGGTCAAGCTGGTGCCCCCCATCGACGGCACCCTGCGCGGCCACGCGGTCGCCGACGTCATCCACCTGGTCGCCGAACTCGTAGAGAACGCCACGGTGTTCTCGGCCCCGCACACCCAGGTGCTGCTGCGGGTCGACCTGGTCACGTCGGGACTGGCCATCGAGGTGGAGGACCGCGGGCTCGGCATGCAGGCGGCCGAACAGGACAAGATGAACGCCCTGCTCGCCGATCCCGACCAGGTCAACGTCGCCGGTCTGCTCCAGGACGGGCGCATCGGACTGTTCGTGGTCTCGCAGCTCGCCCGTCGGCACGGCATCCAGGTACGGCTCCAGAGCAACATCTACGGCGGCGTCCAGGCCGTGCTCGTGGTCCCGCAGGGACTGTCGGGACCGAAGCCGGGCGCCCTCGAGGACGCGGACGTGACGGTGGCGCCGTCGCGGCACACGAACGGGGGACACCGGCCGGCCCTCGGACCCGGACCCACGCAGTCGGTGCCGGTCCAGGTTCCGGTCCTTCCCGGGGGCCGCCCGGTGGCCCCGGTTCCCCGGCAGTCGCCGCGCGGGGAGCAGTCACTTCCGCGTGCCGCGCCGGGCGAGGGTCGCGGCGGTTCCTCGCCGCTCCCTGTGCGCGGCGCCCGTTCGGAGCGGCCCAATCCGGCCGAGGCCGTCCCCGGCATCCGCCCCGAGGACCGGCTCGCCGCCGCCGAGAACGCGGCCATGCCGCCCACACCGCGCGCCGGCGTCGTGCGCGGCACCATGGACAGGCCCCACCTGCCCAAGCGGCGCGCTCAGGAACACATCGTTCCCCAACTGCGCGAAGCCCCCGCCCCCCGCCCGAACCCGGAGCATCTCGTCGGCCACGACCCGGGCCTCATGGCGGCGTTCCAGCGCGGGATCGGGCGCGCCGAGGCCGCCGGGGCCGATCGGGCCAGCCGGGAGCAGCCGGAGCCGGTCCGGGGAGCGTCGCCGACGGCCGAGTCGGCGGCCCCGGCGTCGTTCCCGGACCGGGCGCGCCTGGAAGAGCCGCGCGGGGACGGTGTGGGCCGGGCGCACGAGGAGTTGTCCATGGGCACCCCTGCCGACAGCGGCGACCCCCCGCACGCACACCTGACGGACGGCACGCCGACGGCCCATCCGGACGAGGCTCGCGCGACGCGCGTACAGGCGCCGCACGCCCGCGAGACACCGTCCGGACACGACCGCGGCGCCCGGCGCGACGGGAGCACACCGGCCGGATGACCACCCCCACCTCCACCCCCACCCCCATCTCCACCCCCATCTCCACCCCCACCCCCATCTCCACCCCCATCTCCACCCCCACCCCCATCTCCGCCCCCACCGCTCCCGCGGACCCTCGTACCTCAAGGAGTCGATCCCCCATGGCGAGCGAAGCGCCCACCCGCCACGTATCCGATCTCGACTGGCTGATGAGCGGCCTCGTACAGCGCGTACCGCACACCACGAGTGCGGTGCTGCTCTCCTGCGACGGGCTCGTGAAGTCGGTCCACGGCCTCGACCCGGACAGCGCCGACCACATGGCGGCGCTGGCCTGCGGCCTCTACTCCCTCGGGCGCAGCGCGGGCGTGCGTTTCGGGGACGGCGGCGAGGTGCGCCAGGTCGTCGTCGAACTCGATTCGACCCTGCTGTTCGTCTCCACGGCCGGCTCCGGCACCTGTCTCGCCGTGCTCGCGGGCCGCGAGGCCGACGCGGCCGTGCTCGGCTACGAGATGGCGATGCTGGTCAAGAGCGTCCGGCCCTATCTGGTCACCGCACCCCGACAGCACGCCGTCGAACCCTCGGCGATGAGGTCTTGAGCGTGGCCGCGGCCGGCGACGGGCCCTGGCTCGATGACGCGGCGGGACGCCTGGTGCGCCCCTACACCGTCAGCAACGGCCGGACCCGGCCGACGACCGCGCTCGACCTCCTCTCCCAGGTGATGGCCACCGGAGCCACACCGCTCGGCCATCTCGGCCCCGAGCACAGCCAGGCACTCGAACGCTGCCGGGCACCGGTCTCGGTCGCGGAGGTCGCCGCCCATCTGAAGCTGCCGGCGGCGGTCACCAAGGTGCTGCTGTCCGACCTCGTCGACTGCGGGGCGCTCACCACGAAGCCCCCGGAGTTCCACCACAACCCCACTGACCGGTCTCTTCTGGAGGCAGTGCTCGATGGATTACGACGACAGCTCTGACCCCTTCCCCACCGCGCTGAAGATCTTGGTGGCGGGAGGGTTCGGGGTCGGCAAGACGACGTTCGTCGGCGCGGTGAGCGAGATCGCGCCGCTCAGTACGGAGGAACTGCTGACCACGGTCAGCGCCTCGACCGACAGGCTCGACGGCATCGAGAACAAGGTCGAGACGACCGTCGCGATGGACTTCGGCCGCATAACCCTGGATCCGGAACATGTGCTCTATCTGTTCGGCACACCCGGGCAGGAGCGGTTCTGGTTCATGTGGGACGAGCTCTCCGAGGGCGCGCTCGGCGCGGTGATCCTCGCCGACACGCGACGCCTGGAGGACTGCTTCGCGGCCGTCGACTTCTTCGAACAGCGCGGTCTCGCGTTCATCGTCGCGGTCAACGAGTTCGACGGCTCGTACCGCTACGACCCGGCCGAGGTGCGCGCGGCCATCGACCTCGACCCCGGGATCCCCGTCGTGTGCTGCGACGCCCGGATCTCCAGCTCGGGGGTGCAGACCCTGCTCACCCTGGTCCGTCACCTGCTCGCCCACGCCCCGGCCCATGCCCCGAGCCACGGAGCCCGTACATGACCTACGACCCGCCGCGGCCGGCCGGTCGTCTGCTGCTCACACCGGAGGACAAGGACGCCCCCGCCCGGGTGCGACGCCTGCGCCGGCTGGGTCTCGGGGAGCGTTCCGAGCCGGCCTTCGACGCCTTCGCGGACCGCCTCGCGGAGGTCGCCGCGGCGCCCTACTCGATGGTCAACTTCATCGACGAGCAACAGCAGTTCTTCGCCGGCCTGCACACCCCGGACGGCAGCGGGCGGGGCACCGGCCTCGCAGCGGCAGCGGCAGCGGCCGCGGACGGGAGGGAGCCCGAACCGGGCCGTTACATGGCCCGGGACCACGGCTTCTGTCCGCACGTGGTGGTGCGCCGCAAGGCTCTCGTCCTGGAGGACGTCTGCGACTACCCGCGCTTCGCCGGGAATCCGGTCGTCGACGAGTTCGGCGTCCGCTCCTACCTCGGTGCCCCGCTGATCGACCGCAGCGGCATCGCCCTCGGCACGATCTGCGTCGTGGACGTCGAGCCGCGCCCGTGGGGAAGAGCGGGCCTGGAGACCATCAAGTCGATGGCGGCCGAGCTGGTCGAGCGGCTCGAACGGCGGGAGGGAGCCCACGGGATCTGACGACGTGCCGGGACGCGGGGGACCGGCCTTGGCGGCCACCCGGGGCCCGCGCTTGATGTATGTGATGAGCCCCCATGGGACGGGAATCATGCATGTCCACGTAGTCACCTCCGCCGGCGCAGTCCCCCTCTTGGGCCACTCCGGCGGTCCGACATCAGACCACGGGCAGGGCTAGGGAGAACTGGGGTGTGAAGGAAAGCTGGGGCCGCGCTTAAGAAATCCTCGATGGACCAAGGGCACCGTCGTACGGCAGATTCCTGGGTGAATTCACCCCTCTCCCCGGTGCGGGCCTCCTTCGGCGTGCTCTTTCCCGGGATCTCACGCACAGGAGCCGTCGAGTGAAGGCGCTGGTCAAGGAGAAGGCGGAGCCCGGACTCTGGCTCACGGACGTTCCGGAGCCCCAGGCCGGCCCCGGTGAGGTACTGATCAAGGTCCTCAGGACCGGGATCTGCGGCACCGACCTGCACATCCGCAACTGGGACGGCTGGGCGCAGCAGGCCATCAGGACGCCGCTCGTCCTCGGCCACGAGTTCGTCGGCGAGGTCGTCGAGACCGGCCGGGACGTCGCCGACATCAACATCGGCGACCGCGTCAGCGGCGAGGGCCACCTGGTCTGCGGCAAGTGCCGCAACTGTCTCGCCGGGCGGCGTCACCTCTGCCGTGCCACCGTCGGCCTCGGCGTCGGCCGCGACGGCGCGTTCGCCGAGTACGTCGTGCTGCCCGCCCAGAACGTGTGGGTGCACCGCGTCCCGGTCGACCTCGATGTCGCCGCGATCTTCGACCCGTTCGGCAACGCCGTGCACACCGCGCTGTCCTTCCCGCTGGTCGGCGAGGACGTCCTGATCACCGGCGCCGGCCCGATCGGCCTGATGGCCGCCGCGGTGGCACGCCACGCGGGCGCCCGCAACGTCGTCATCACCGACGTGAGTGAGGAGCGCCTGGAGCTGGCCCGCAAGATCGGCGTCAGCCTCGCCCTCAACGTCGGAGGCTCGACGATCGCCGACGGGCAGCGCACGCTCGGCCTGCGCGAGGGCTTCGACATCGGCCTGGAGATGTCCGGCCGCCCCGAGGCCATGCGCGACATGATCGCCAACATGACCCACGGCGGGCGGATCGCGATGCTGGGCCTGCCGTCCGAGGAGTTCCCGGTCGACTGGTCCCGGATCGTCACCTCCATGATCACGATCAAGGGCATCTACGGCCGCGAGATGTTCGAGACCTGGTACGCGATGTCGGTTCTCCTGGAGAGCGGCCTCGACCTGTCGCCCGTGATCACCGGCCGTTACGGATTCCGGGACTACGAGGAAGCGTTCGACGACGCGGCCGGCGGCCGCGGCGGCAAGGTCATTCTCGACTGGACCCTCTGAGGACTCTAAGGAACTGATGATGTTCGACTCCGTGCGCGACGACCTCCGCACCACCCTCGACGAGATCCGCGCCGCCGGGCTGCACAAGCCCGAGCGGGTCATCGGCAGCCCGCAGTCCGCGACCGTGAACGTCACCTCGGGCGGCCGCCCCGGTGAGGTACTGAACTTCTGTGCGAACAACTACCTCGGTCTGGCCGATCACCCCGAGGTAGTCGCCGCCGCCCACGCGGCGCTCGACCGCTGGGGTTACGGCATGGCCTCCGTGCGCTTCATCTGCGGTACGCAGGAGGTGCACAAGGAACTGGAGGAGCGGCTGTCCGCGTTCCTCGGCCAGGAGGACACGATCCTGTACTCCTCCTGCTTCGACGCCAACGGCGGAGTCTTCGAGACCCTCCTCGGCGCGGAGGACGCGGTCATCTCCGACGCCCTCAACCACGCCTCGATCATCGACGGCATCCGGCTGTCCAAGGCGCGCCGCTTCCGGTACGCGAACCGCGACATGGCCGACCTGGAGGCCCAGCTCAAGGAGGCCTCCGACGCGCGCCGCCGTCTGATCGTCACCGACGGCGTCTTCTCGATGGACGGCTATGTCGCCCCTCTCAAGGAGATCTGCGACCTCGCCGACCGCTACGACGCGATGGTCATGGTCGACGACTCGCACGCCGTCGGCTTCGTCGGCCCCGGCGGCCGCGGCACCCCGGAGCTGCACGGGGTCATGGACCGCGTCGACATCATCACCGGCACCCTCGGCAAGGCCCTCGGCGGCGCCTCCGGCGGCTATGTCGCGGCCCGCGCCGAGATCGTCGCCCTGCTGCGCCAGCGCTCCCGCCCGTACCTCTTCTCGAACACGCTCGCGCCGGTCATCGCCGCGGCCTCCCTGAAGGTCCTCGACCTGCTGGAATCCGCCGACGACCTGCGTGTCCGGCTCGCCGAGAACACCGCGCTGTTCCGCTCCCGGATGACCGCGGAGGGCTTCGACATCCTCCCCGGCGACCACGCGATCGCCCCCGTGATGATCGGGGACGCGTCCGTCGCCGGCCGGATGGCGGAGCTGCTCCTGGAGCGTGGCGTGTACGTGATCGGCTTCTCCTACCCGGTCGTCCCGCAAGGGAAGGCCCGTATCCGCGTACAGCTGTCCGCGGGACACTCCACCGAGGACGTGAACCGGGCCGTGGACGCCTTCGTGGCGGCGCGCGCGGAACTCGACGTCTGACACCGTGTGCGCCCTCACGCCCGGGGCGCACACCGGCCTGATGGCCGGAAATGGCGTGTGACCTGAGAGAATCGGTCGCATGATCGAGGCGCGGCGGCTCCACATCCTTCGTGCGGTGGCCGACCACCGCACGGTGACGGCGGCGGCCGCCGCGCTCTATCTCACGCCCTCGGCGGTCTCGCAGCAGCTGACCGCCCTGGAGCAGGAGACGGGGCACCGGCTCGTCGAGCGCGGCGCCAAGGGGGTACGGCTGACGCCCGCGGGCGAGATCCTGCTCGGCCACACCAATGCCGTCCTCGCTCAACTGGAGCGCGCGGAGGCCGAGCTGGCCGCGTACAGCTCGGGTTCCGCCGGTACGGTCACGGTGGCCTCCTTCGCGACGGGCATCGGCCTGGTCGTGGCCCCCGCCCTGGCCCGCCTCGCCGTCACCTCGCCCGGAATCCTTGTCCGCGTCCAGGACGCCGAGGGCGACGCCAGCCTGCCGATGGTGCTCGACCGGCAGGTCGACATCGCGGTGGCCGTCGAGTACCGGGGCGCCCCGGACGCGGACGACCCGCGGCTGACGCACGTCCCGCTCTACGCCGAGCCCTTCGACGCGGTCGTCCCCGTCACCCACCGCCTGGCGGGCGCCGAGGAGGTGCCGCTCGCGGAGCTGGCCAAGGACCCGTGGATCGGCCCGTACCCGGGCAACCCCTGCCATGACGTGGTCGTCCTGGCCTGCGAGAACGCCGGATTCCAGCCGCGCCTCGAACACTCCTCGGACGACTTCCGCGCCGTCGTCGCCCTCGCCTCCGCCGACGCGGGCGTCGCCCTGGTGCCCCGCTCGGCGCTGCGGGGCATGGAGCTCACGGGTGTGGTCGTGCGTCCGGTCGACGGCATCGCGCCCACCCGCCGCGTCTTCGCCGCCGTACGCCGTGGCGCGGAGGGGCATCCGCTGATCCGGCCCGTCCTGGAGGCCCTGACGCGAGCCGCGACCGTCGACTGACTCCCATCGCTTCTCATATCCGGGATAGCATCCCGGATATGAGAAGCGATGGCGATGCCGGGGTCGACGCCCGGCTCGGGGCGCGGCTGGCCGAGCTGAGGACCGAACGAGGCTGGACCCTGGATGAGCTGACGGAGCGCAGCGGGATCAGCCGGTCGACCCTCTCCCGTGTCGAGCGCGCCGAGATCAGCCCCACTGCCTCCCTCCTGAACCGCCTCTGCCATGTGTACGGGCGGACCATGTCGCACCTGCTCAGCGAGGTGGAGGGGGAATCCGCGCTCCTGGTCCGCGCGGCCGACCAGGCGATCTGGACGGACAAGGCCTCCGGATTCGTCCGGAGATCGGTGTCTCCGCCGTACGCGGGACTACGCGGTGAACTGGTCGAAGGGCGGCTCGTGGCCGGCGCGGACATCGCGTACGACAGGCCCCCCGTCGCCGGCCTGGAGCAGCACATCTGGGTTGTCGACGGAACTCTCGACGTGACCGCGCAGGACGTCGAACACCGCCTCGATGCCGGGGACTGCCTCCGGCTGCGGGTGTGGGGCCCGACGCGCTTTCGCTGCCCCGGTCCCGAGGATGTGCGGTACGTGCTGGCGGTGGTGCTGCCGTGATCACCGTCGCACGTCTCACCCCGGCCGAACTCCATGGTGTGGTCGATGAGTTGGCGGACCTGCTCACCGACACCGTGGACGGTGGCGCCTCGATCGGATTCCTCGCCCCGCTCGACCGCGCGGCGGCGCTCGCCTGGTGGCGGGAGCGCGCGGACGCGGTCTCGGCCGGGCACCTCGCGGTCTGGGCCGCACACGGCGACGACCGGCTGCTCGGCACCGTCACCCTCGCCTTCCCGGACAAACCCAACAGCCGCCACCGCGCCGAACTCGTCAAGCTGATGGTCCACCGGGACGGCCGCGGTCAGGGCCTCGGCCGTACGCTCCTGACGACCGCGGAGAGGAAGGCGGCCGCCGCGGGAATCACCCTCCTCCACCTGGACACCGAGACCGACAGCCCCGCCGAATCCCTCTACCTCTCAGCGGGCTGGACCCGGCTCGGGGCGATACCGGACTACGCGGCGACGCCGTCGGGCGAACTGCGTCCGACGACGATCTTCTACAAGAGGCTGGGAGCGTCCGCGGGCGAAGGGTGACCCCGGGCTCGGCTCCGGTGGGGAGACCGGACCGGCGGCGCCGAACCCTGTCACCCGGGCTCGGCCCCGGTAGGGGTACGGGCCCGTCGGCCGGCCACGGCGCGAGCCGCGCTTACGCCGGTTGCGGAGCGAGGCCGGGCCGCCGGGCCGTCGGATCCGCGGTGGGCGCTGCACGGCCCGCCCCACCGTTGACGTGGCGCGTTGCCGTCGCGCTTCGCCGCGTCGATGTCAGTGCCGTTGGCTAGCGTGCGTCTCATGCCGGATGCCGAAGCCGTACGCAGTATCGCCCTCTCCCTGCCGGACACGTCGGAGAAGATCGCCTGGAGCATGCCCACCTTCCGGGTCGCGGGAAAGATGTTCGCCACGCTGCCCGAGGCGGAGACCTCCATCGCGGTGCGCTGCCCGAAGGAGGAACGCGACGAACTGGTCCTGGCCGAGCCGGGAAAGTTCTGGATCGCCGACCACGAGGCCGGATTCGCCTGGGTCCGGGCCCGGCTCGCCGCCCTGGAGGACGACGACGAACTCCGCGACATCCTCGCCGACTCCTGGCGTCAGGCGGCCCCGCCCCGACTGGTCGACGCCCACCCCGAGTTGGGGCTCCCGTCCGCCGGCTGAAACGGCTCCTTCGTTGTCGGTGCCCCGTGGCATGATCCGAAGCGGGAGCGAAGAGCGAGGACGGCTTCGTGGGGGAGCCGTGGGGGCAGGTCAGGGGGAGGGGCACGATCGGGATGACCATGACGTCATCGGGCGAGGGGCCGCTGTACGAAGAGCCGCCCGGCCGCGCGGCACGGGGGGAGATCGACGCAGACGCACACGCCGTCGACCGGCCGCCCCGGCCCGTCTGGTCGCGTGACTTCGCCCTGTTCTTCGTCGCTCGTGCCCTCGCCCGGCTCGGTGACACCATGCTGCCGGTGGCCCTCGCCGCGGGACTGCTGCGGTACGGCTACGGGGTGGGTGCCGTCGGCCTCGCGATGGCCGCGTCGGCCGCCCCGTTCGCCGGACTGGTGATCTTCGGTGGAGTGATCGCCGACCGCTTCAGCACCCGCAAGCTGATGATCGGCGCCGACCTCGTGCGGCTGGTCTCCCAGTCCACAGCCGCGGCCCTCTTCTTCGCCGACCACGTGATCCTCTGGCAGATCTGCGTGATCGGCGCGGTCAACGGCGTGGCGGGCGCCGTCTTCCAGCCCGGCGTCGCCAGTACCGTGCCCCGCCTCGCCACCGACGTACAGGGAGCCAACGGCGCCATCCGGATCGCCGAGTCCGCCGCCCAGCTCGCCGGCCCCGCCCTGGCGGGTCTGCTGGTCGCCTTCGCCTCCGCGGGAGGGGTCTTCGTGGCCCACGCGGGCACCTTCGCGCTGAGCGCCGTGTGTCTGGTGCTGCTCCGCCTGCCCCCGGCCGCCCCCGGAAGCCGGGCCCACAGCGCCGGCTTCAAGGCCGATCTCGCCGAAGGGTGGCGGGAGTTCAGATCCCGTACATGGCTGTGGGCGGTCATCGTGATCTGGTGCGTCTACATGATCTCCGTCTGGGGCCCGACCGTCCCCCTGGTGGCGGCCGAGGTGGTGCAGCGGCACGGCCCCCGTGCCTACGGTCTGATCAACTCGGCCCTCGGCGCCGGTACCGTGATCGGCGGGCTCGTCGCCCTGCGGCTGCGTCCGCGCCGCATGCTGCGCGCCGGTTCGTTCGCCCTCTTCGCCTTCGCCTGCTTTCCCGCGTCCGTCGGGGCGGGACTCGGCGTGGCCGCGATATCGCTGGCAGCGGTGATCGCCGGAGCGGGCACGTCGCTGTGGGGCGTCATGTGGGCGACCAGCGTGCAGACGCAGGTCGCGCCCGACGTCCTCAACCGCATCCACGCCTACGACGTCGCGGGCTCCCTGGCGATGATGCCCGTCGGCCAGGCACTCGCGGGACCCGCCGCCGCGGCCCTCGGCGCCGACAACGTCCTGCTCACAGCCGGCGTCATGACCCTGGTGGTCTCCACGGCCCTGCTCGCGGTGCCCGCGATCCGCGACCTGGTGCGCGTCGACGGCCCCGTGCCCCGGCTGCGGACCACCACCGCCGCACCGCTCGAACCGGCCCGGCGGGACAACGGCCGAGCCGTGTGAGCGGGCCGGCCCGAAAGGCGCCCGCGTATCCGTGCAGCCGGGCATTCACCGGTGGGGCAGGCCAGGGCGGGCAGGGGTGCCCGCGGTCGCTCCACCGTGATCGTTCCGAGGGCGATCACGCGTCCTCGGCCAAAGGTGATGTCACCGCCGACGCGTACCGCCCGTCCGGTTCCGCGCGACGCCGGCCGTCGGGCCCGCGCAAAACGGATGCGCGACCACCGGCACGAGTGCGGTATTGTTTCCGTGCGCGTCCAACCAGGGAAACCCCAGGTCAGACGGGCATCGGGACGTGGCGCAGCTTGGTAGCGCACTTGACTGGGGGTCAAGGGGTCGCAGGTTCAAATCCTGTCGTCCCGACTTTACGAAGTCGCAAGATCAGGGGCCGTTTCAGAGGAGATCTGAAACGGCCCCTTGATCTTTCCTGGGGACCACTCGGGGACCGGTGCGCCTGACTGCGTCAAACGCACCTTGACCCGGTCAGCGGCGCGCCGTACGGTCCGTCGCCCCGACACGCTTCCCGCCCTCCGCGGACCGGTGCCGCTCCGGTCGCGTCCATCCACCGCGGTCGCGGAGGTGGCGAGGGACTGGGCTGGGCTGTGGCCGGCCGCGGCCGGCCACAGCCGACGGCGAGCTGGTGGCGAAGACGGCGACGTGCCGGTGTGCGTGCTGGACGCGGGCAACGGCCGAACCAGTGAACCTGAGGCCACGTCAACCCGCCCTGACCAACTGATGGCTACCTCCCGCACACCGCGGAGGAATCTCAAAGATCCAGGTTCCGTGCTCGCTGTCGGGGTACGGGCGAGGGCGGAGTGCGCCGAGTTCGTGACGACTCCCGCCCCGTGTCCAGGGCGAATGGCGCAAGGGCACGGACTACGAGGTCGGACTCGCCGCCCCGGTCTCGGTGGCCCGGGACGCGAGCCGGTTGACGGTGTCGAGGACCTCGGTGGCGAGGGATTCGGTGTCCCCGATGTCGAGGTAGGTGACGTCGGCGACCGTGTGGAGACCGCGGCACGCGCGGCCGGGTCGTCCTCGTCGGCTACACGGCAAGGCCCGCCCGTCTGGACGTGCTCGACGTGGTCGTCCGCGAGACCGAGATCCGCGGCTCGGTCGGCGCCACCCTCGGCGCCGCCCACACGGTCATGCGACTGGCAGGCGCGGGACTGATCCGCGGCCATGTGGACGCCGAGTACCCGCTGGACCGGGTCAACGAAGCGCTTGACCGACTCGCGGGCGGCGACGCCATCGGGCGATTGGTCGTCACCCCTTGACGCGGGGGTGGCGACCAAGCCGCGCCTGCTCGTGGCCGGCACCGTCCTGAGGTGAACAGGGCCGGTGCCGGCCGTTGCCACGTGAGGATCGCCGGCCGGGTCGCAACCTCGAAGACCACCGGGGCGGTTGGGCCGTACCCGCCTCAGCACCGAGGAAGCGGCCTCTGTCGTACCCGGTCGCCGTCGTCCGCGGTGGCCCGCCACTCCCGCCGGCTGAGGTCGTACAGCTGTCCGGGACGGCCCGATGGCCGAGAAAAACGCTTGGACCGTATGGCCGCCGTCACGGGACACTGCAACTCCAGGCCTGCCCATATGCGTACATACGTCGGCGTCTTTCGTGAACCGCGTGAGGCGCGGCGGGCCGCCGTACGACGACACAGGGTTGGGATGGCATCTCCTGAAGCACGTCCTGAATCGCGCAAGGCCTTACCGCGCAGGGGCTCTGTGCTCCTCGCGCTTCGTTACTACGGAAGGGAGTTGCGCAGACTCCGGCGGCTGACGGTGCCCGCCATGCTGATGCCGGCCCTGGGCAACATCGGCATCAGCTACGTCGCGCCGCTCATCGTCGCGAAGCTCGTCGGCCGTATCGCGGGCGACGGCAGGGGTGTCTCCATCGGCGCCGCGCTGCCCTACGTCCTCGCCTTCGGCGGCGTCCTGCTGCTCGCGGAGGCGTTCTGGCGCCTCGGTCTGCACTGCCTGAACCGCCTCGACGCCCTCGGCATCGAGCGGCTGTACGTGATCGGCATGGACGAACTGTTCGCCAAGGACGCCTCGTTCTTCCACGACAACTTCGCCGGCTCGCTCACGAAGCGGGTGCTGAGCTTCGCCTCCCGCTTCGAGGAATTCGTCGACACGATGACGTTCCAGGTCGTGGGCAGCCTCGTACCGCTCCTGTTCGGGTCGGTGGTGCTGTGGCGCTACGAACCGCTGCTCGTCGTCGGACTCCTGGTGATGATCGCCGTGACGGGGGTGTGCGTGGTGCCGCTCATCCGGCGCCGCCAGGCACTCGTCGACCAGCGCGAGGAGGCGATCGCCCGGGTCTCGGGCCATGTCGCCGACAGCCTGATGAACATGGACACCGTCCGGGCCTTCGCCGCCGAGGAGCGCGAGGCGGCCGAGCACCGCTCCCGGGTCGCGGCGTCGCGGCGGCTCACCCTGCGGTCGTGGGACTACGGCAACCTGCGCATCGACACGTTCGTCGCGCCGATGTCCGTCCTGACCAACGCGCTCGGCCTGCTGCTCGCGATCACGCTCGGCGGCGGTGAGCACGGCGTCGAGGCGGTCGTGGTCGCCTTCACGTACTACGCCAACGCGACCCGGATCATGTTCGAGTTCAACCAGATCTACCGCCGTCTGGAAAGCTCGATGACGGAGGCCGCCCAGTTCACCGAACTGCTGATGACGCCGCCGACCGTGCTCGACCCGGTCGCTCCGGAGCCGCTGCGGTCCCGCGCCGCCGACGTCCGCTTCGAACAGGTGACCTTCACCCACGGCGGGGCGAAGCCGCTGTTCACCGGGCTCGAACTGGCCGTGCCCAGCGGCTCGAAGATCGGTCTGGTCGGCCGGTCCGGCGGAGGCAAGACCACCCTCACCCGGCTGCTGCTGCGGATGACGGACATCGACGACGGCCGCATCCTGATCGGCGGCCAGGACATCAGCAAGCTGCGCCAGGCCGACCTGCGCAGCCTGATCGCCTACGTGCCGCAGGACCCGGCGATGTTCCACCGCACCCTGCGGGACAACATCGCCTTCGCCCGTCCGGACGCCACCGAGGCGGAGATCCGCCGCGCGGCCGAGGCGGCGCATGTCACGGAGTTCGCCGACGCGCTGCCGGACGGTTTCGCCACCATGGTCGGAGAGCGCGGCATCAAGCTCTCCGGCGGCCAGCGCCAGCGGGTCGCCCTCGCTCGCGCGATCCTGCGCGACGCGCCGATCCTGCTGCTCGACGAGGCGACCAGCGCCCTCGACTCCGAGAGCGAGATCCTCGTCCAGGAGGCGCTGTGGCGGCTCATGGAGAGGCGCACGGCGCTCGTGGTGGCGCACCGGCTGAGCACGGTCGCCACCATGGACCGGCTCGTCGTCCTCGACCGCGGGAAGATCGTCGAACAGGGCACGCACCAGGAACTGCTGGCGTCCGACGGCGCCTACGCGAAGCTGTGGCGCCACCAGTCGGGCGGCTTCATCGACGACAGCCCCGCCCCGGCCGAGCAGCACTGAACGCGGGCCCGCCCGGCCGGGCCCGCTGACCTCGGGGGCGCGCACCCGTTCCGCGCAGCCGTCACGCGGACAGGGGCGCGCCCCGAGGCCGGACGGTGGGGGCCGTCACGAAGAACCCGGCCCGCAGGGAGGGCCGGTCGGACGGCGGCCCAGGGACCAACGGTCCCGGTCGGGGACCTGTGGCCACTCTTCACGGCCGACCGCAGGCAGAAAGATCCATCTCGGATCAACCGCCCTGCTGGAGAAGCCGGAAGAGGGAGTACAGCCATGCCCGCGAGGACCACAGATCCCGTGCCGCCGCACGGCACGGGACCGGAGCCCGCGTCCGCCGCGAAGGCGGCGCTCGGACTGCCGGCGGCGACCGCGCTGGTGATCGGCAGCGTCATCGGCACCGGAGTCTTCGCCCTGCCCTCGGCCCTGGCACCCTACGGTCCGATCTCCCTGGTGGCGTTCGTCGTCGTGAGCGTCGGCGCGCTGGCCCTGGCGCTCACCTTCGGCGCGCTGTCCAAGCGCGTCCCCGGGAGCGGGGGGCCCTACGTCTACGCCCGTCAGGCCTTCGGGGAGTTCGCCGGATTCCTCAACGCCTGGTCCTACTGGATCACCGCGTGGGCCGGGAACGCCGCGATCGTGGTGGCCTGGGTCGGCTACGTCGAGGTCTTCGTCAACACCGGGCACCGCGTCTGGGCCTCGGTCCTCATCGCCCTGGTGGGCCTGTGGATCCCCGCGGCGATCAACCTCTCCGGCGCGAAGAACACCGGCGCCTTCCAAGTGGTCACCACCGTCCTGAAGTTCATCCCGCTCGTCTTCATGGCCACCGTCGGCCTCGTCTTCATCGACCCCGACAACTTCGGCGCCTTCAACACCAGCGGTCAGTCGGCGTCGGGTGCGATCTCGGCCGCCGCGGCCATCGCCCTGTTCAGCTACATCGGCCTCGAAGCCGCGTCCGTGGTCGCCGGGCGGGTCCGTGAACCGGGGCGCAACGTTCCGCGCGCCACCGTGTACGGGACCGTCGCCTGCGCCGTCATCTACATCCTGGGCACCCTCGCGGTCTTCGGCACCGTCTCGCACGGCCGACTCGGCGCCTCCACGGCGCCGTTCACCGACGCGGCCAACAACATCTTCGGCGGCACCTGGGCGGGCGACGCCGTCGCCGTGGCCGCCATCGTCTCGGGCATCGGCGCCCTCAACGGCTGGACCCTGATCTGCGCCGAGATGCCGTACGCGGCCGCTCGTGACGGACTCTTCCCGGGAGCCTTCGCGAAGCTGCGCGGACCCGGTGGCGTCCCCGTCTTCGGCATCCTCGCCTCGACCGTCCTCGCCTCTCTCATCACGGTGTTCAGCTACACGCGCTTCGAGGACGTCTTCACCAAGATCGTGCTGCTGAGCGTGCTCACCGCCGTGATCCCGTACCTCTTCTCGGCCGCCGCCCAGCTGTACTGGCTCCTGGTCCGCGGCCGGGACACGCTGTCGGGAGGGCGTCTGGCACGCGACATCACGGTCTCGGCACTCGCGATGGTCTTCTCGTACTGGTCGATCCAGGGCAGCGGCTACCAGACCGTCTACTACGGGCTGTTCGTGCTGCTGCTTGGACTGCCCGTCTACATCTGGCTCAAGCGCGACCGCGGTGAGTTCGGGGAGGACGCCGGTGGCCGCCCGGAGCCCGCCGGAATCCCGCACCCCGACGACGCTCGCGAAGCCGGCCCCGCCGTCCCTTCGCCCGCCGTCTCGCCCGACGCGGACCCCACCGTCCCGGCCGGCGTTGCCTCCGATGCGGGTCCCGCCGTTCCGCGGCCCGGCGTCGCTTCCGACGCCACCCCCGTCGTCCCGGCGCCCGTCGCCGCTTGCGAGGCGGCAGCCGTGCGGGAAGCCCCGGTCGAGTCCCCGGCCCGTACACCGGAGGCCCCCGGTCCGGCCCGGCACACCGTTCCTGACGGCGGCCCCGGTGCGGTCGTCGACTTCGCGGAGATCGCGAGGCACCACCACCACGACTGAGCCCTCGCCTCACTCCCGCCGACCTCGCCTGCGCCCAACTCCCCGAGGAATCAGCTGACATGACCACATTCCACGTCGACTCCGAAGTGGGCCCACTGCGCCAGGTGATCCTGCACCGGCCCGGACTCGAACTCTACCGACTCACACCGCGCAACGTCGACGCGCTGCTCTTCGACGACATCCTGTGGGCCAAGCGCGCCCGGGAGGAGCACGACGCCTTCGCACAGGCCCTGCGGGACCAGGGGGCGCGGGTCCACTACTTCGCGGAGCTGCTCGCCCAGAGCCTCGACCTTCCGGACGCCCGCACCTGGCTCCTGGACAGGGTCGTCACCCCGGCGACCGTGGGGCCCGCCCTGGTGGAGGCCGTTCGGACGTTCTCCGCCGGCCTGGACGGCGAGACACTGGCCGGGTACCTGATCGGCGGGCTGCTCAAGACCGATCTGCCGATCGCCGGCCCGCGCAGTCTCGTGTGGAACGCGCTGGAACCGGACGACTTCGCGCTCGCCCCGCTGCCCAACCACCTCTTCCCGCGCGACAATTCGTGCTGGATCTTCGACCGCGTCAGCGTGAACCCGATGGCCAAGCAGGCCCGGAGAAGGGAAAGCCTGCACGCCGCGGTGATCTACCGGTTCCACCCGCTGTTCGCGGGGTCCGTCAAAGCGCCCCTCCTGGACGGGAGTTCGGCGCGGGACGGGCTCGCCAGCCTCGAAGGCGGTGACGTCCACGTCCTCGGCAACGGGGCCGTCATGGTCGGCATGGGGGAGCGGACCACGGCGATGGCCGTGGAATCCCTGGCGGGCCGGCTCTTCGCGGACGGCACGGCCCGACGGCTGATCGCCGTCCAACTCCCCTCCAGCCGTGCCTTCATGCACCTGGACACCGTGCTCACCATGGTCGACCGCGACGCGTTCGCCATCTATCCGGGACTGGCCGACTCGCTCCGCTCCTGGACCCTCCTGCCCGGCGGTGAACGGGAGAGCGGGTTCGACGTGACCGCCAACTCAGACCTGGCGACCGCCCTGGCCGAGACGCTCGACCTGGACAAGGTACGCATGCTCTCCGCTCCGCAGGACGTACGCGCCGCCGAACGCGAACAGTGGGACGACGGCAACAACTTCCTCGCCGTGGCACCCGGGGTCGTCGTCGGCTACGAGCGCAACGTCACGACCAACACCTTCCTGCGCAAGCAGGGCATCGAGGTGATCACCATCGCCGGCGGTGAACTCGGCCGCGGGCGGGGCGGACCCCGCTGCATGAGCTGCCCCGTCGAACGCGACCCGGTCACCTGACCACAGCGAGGAGAACCCCCACCATGACCGTCGACCTGCGAGGCCGCTCCTACCTGAGCGAACTCGACTTCACCGGGAAAGAGATCCACCATCTGCTGGACCTCGCCGCGGACCTCAAGGCGGCCAAGCGCGCCGGCACCGAACGCCCCCGCCTGACCGGCAAGAACCTCGCGCTGATCTTCGAGAAGACCTCCACCCGTACGCGCTGTGCCTTCGAGGTCGCGGCCGCCGACCAGGGCGCCGCCACCACCTACCTCGGTCCCGGCGACACCCATATGGGCGTCAAGGAGTCCGTGCGCGACACCGCGCAGGTCCTCGGCCGGATGTTCGACGGCATCGAGTACCGGGGCTCGGCGCAGGCCATCGTCACCCGACTCGCCCAGCACTCCGGCGTTCCCGTATTCAACGGTCTGACCGACACCGCGCACCCCACCCAGAGCCTGTGCGACGTCTTCACCATGCGCGAGCACTCCCGCAAGCCCCTGACCGACATCAGCTACTGCTACCTCGGCGACGCCCGCAACAACATGGGCAATTCACTGCTCTCCATGGGCGCGTTGCTCGGCATGGACGTACGGATCGCCGCGCCCCGAGCCCTCTGGCCCGAGGAAACCCTCGTGAGCACCTGCCGAGCGCTCGCCGAACGCAGCGGGGCCCGCATCACCCTGACGGAGGACGTCGAAACGGCGGTCCGGCAGGCCGACTTCGTGCACACCGACGTCTGGGTCTCCATGGGGGAACCCGCCGACACCTGGCGGGAACGCGTCGAACTCCTGCTGCCCTACCGGGTCGACGCCAAGGCCCTCGCGGCCACCGGCAACCCGGACGTGCGGTTCATGCACTGTCTGCCCGCGCTCCACGACCGCGGCACCCGCCTCGGCCGCGAACTGTTCGACACCTACGGCCTCGAAGGGCTCGAAGTCACCGACGAGGTCTTCGGCTCACCCGCTTCCATCGTCTTCGACCAGGCGGAGAACCGGCTCCACACCATCAAGGCGGTACTCGTAGCCACCCTGGAGGACTGAACCATGCGTATCGTCGTCGCCCTCGGGGGCAACGCACTCCTGCATCGCGGCGAACGCCCCGACGCGGAGCGGCAGCGCGCCAACATCGACCGGGCGGTCACCTCTCTCGCGGCGCTCGCCCAGGAGAACGAACTCGTCATCACCCATGGCAACGGGCCCCAGATCGGGCTCCTCGCGGTCGAGAGCGCGGCTGATCCGGCGCTGAGCGCCCCGTACCCGCTGGACCTTCTCGGCGCCCAGACCCAGGGCATGATCGGCTCGATGCTGGCCCGCGCGCTGCGCGCCGCGCTGCCGGGGAGAGCGGTGGCCGCCCTGGTCACCCACACCGTGGTCCGGGCCGACGACCCGGCCTTCGACCGTCCGACGAAGTTCGTCGGACAGGTCTTCCCACGGGAACTGGCCCAGTCCCTGGCCCGCGCCCGTGGCTGGCACGTCGCGGCGGACACCACGGGCTGGCGCCGTGTCGTGCCCTCGCCCGAGCCGGCCGGGATCGTCGAGACGGACACCGTCCGCGCGCTGCTGGCCGCCGGCACGCTGGTGATCTGCGCGGGCGGCGGGGGCGTCCCCGTCACCGCGGACCGGGACACCGGCGCGCTGACCGGGGTGGACGCCGTCATCGACAAGGACCTCACCGCCGTACTGCTCGCGGAGGAGCTGAAGGCCGACTTCCTGCTCATCCTCACCGACGTCCGGTACGTCTACACCGGCTACGGAACCCCCGGCCGGCGGCCCGTCCTGGACGCCACCCCCGCCGAACTCAGGCGCGGCGACTTTCCCGACGGTTCGATGCGGCCCAAGACCGAGGCGGCCGCGCGGTTCGTCGAGCGCACCGGGGGCCTCGCGGCGATCGGCGCCCTCGACAGCGCGTACGAGATCGTCCACGGCAAGGCCGGGACCCTGGTCAGGCCCGAACTGCCCATCGGCTAGCGGCACAAGCGGGCCGGCCCGGCAACGGCCGCCGGGGGAGGGCCCGTGGGTCAGGCCGGGTCGGCGTGGTGCAGTGGCACCGTCCATTCCAGGACGGTTCCGCTCGGCTCGTTGGGCGTCAGGGCGCAGGTGCCGCCGAGGTGGTCGGCGCGGGTGCTGATGTTGCCGAGACCACTGCGGCGGGTGACGTCTGAGCCGATGCCACGGCCGTCGTCCGCCACCCGCAGCCGCAGTGTGGTGGCGGTGGCCTCGGCCGTGACCTCCACGGCGGTGGCCTGGGCGTGCCGGGCGGCGTTGGACAGGGCCTCGCGCAGGACCGCGACCAGGTGTTCACGCTGCTCGTCGGACACGTCGGTGTCCAGCAGGCCGCTCATGCGCAGGGAGGGGGTGAAGCCGAGTGTCTCGGCCGCGCGGCCCACCTCCGTGACGAGCCGGGCGCGCAGACCGGTGGCTCCCGTCCGGTCGCTCTCCCGCAGGGCGTAGATCGTGGATCGTACGACCTTGATCGTGTCGTCGAGGTCGTCCACCACCCGCTGGACGCGTTCGGCCACCTCGGGCCGGTCGGAGAGCCGGTTGAGCACCGACTGCAGGCTGAGCCCGCCGGCGAAGAGCCGCTGGATGGCCAGGTCGTGCAGGTCGCGCGCGATGCGGTCACGGTCGTTGAGGACGAGCAACTGTTCCGCGTCGCGCCGGTGTTCGGCGATCTCCAGGGCGAGCGCGGCGTGCCCGGCGAATCCGGCGATCATCTCGACGGTGGCGTCCGGGAACACGGTGCCGCCGTGCCGGTTCGCGACCTGGAGAACGCCGCGCACCCGCTCCTGCGTGCCCAGCGGGATCACGAACGCCGGGCCGAGTTCGAGAACCGACGCGCTGCCCGTCCCGGTGCGCGGGTCCTCGCTGAGCGACGTACTGACGATGCGCTCGCCGGAGGTGAACACCTTGGCCGCCAGACTCGTCCCGTCCGGCAGGGCCAACCCCCGTACCAGCTCGGCTTCGTGTCCTTCGGCGGACTCGATGACCAGGTCCGTGGTGCCGGTCACCGGCACCGCCAGGGTCACCAGATCCGCGTCGGACAGCTCCCGGACCGTCGCGGTGAACGTGTGCAGGACCTCGACCGGATCGGCGCCCGACAGCAGGGTGCGGGTCAGGTCGCTGCTCGCGGCCAGCCAGCGCTCACGGCGCCGGGCGTCGTCGTACAGCCGGGCGTTGTCGATGGCCACGCCGGCCGCCGCGCCGAGCGTGCGCAGCACGGCTTCGTCCTCGGCGTCGAACTCGGCTCCGCCGTTTTTCTCCGTCAGGTACAGATTGCCGAAGATCTTGTCGCGGACCTGTACGGGGGTGCCGAGGAACGTGGTCATCGGGGGGTGACCGGGAGGGAAGCCGACCGAGTCAGGGTGGTCGCTCAGGACGGGGAGCCGCAGCGCGTGCGGCTCGCGGATGAGCAGGCCGAGGATGCCTTCTCCCCGGGGGTAGTTCCCGATGCCCGCGATGGTCTCCTCGTCGATCCCCACCGTGATGAACTGCTTGATGCCGCCCTCCTCGCCGAGGACGCCGAGTGCCCCGTAGCGGCAGTCGACGAGCTGCACCGCGGATTCCACTATCTGCCGCAGGACCACGTTCAGGTCCAGGTCGCTGCCGATCGCGAGAACCGCTTCGAGAAGGGTGTGCACCCGGTTCTGGGTGCCGCGCACACGCTGCACCTGCTCCTGCAGGTCCTCGAGCAGGGCGTCCAGCCGGAACTGCGGTGCCGAAGGCTCCTCCGGAAGGTTCGCGCTCTGGTCCATTCGTGTTCCCCTCGCTCGCCGCCCGTCGGAGCCATGATGCCTGACCGGCCGCGCCCGCAGTCGAGCACCTGTGCGGAACGCGGCGGACGGCTTCGGGGCGGAAGGGAGGAACCATGCGAAAGCGAACCAGGAGTTAGCGAACCAGGAGTTAGCGAACCAGGAGTTGGTGAGGGACCGCTGATCTCGTGATCCGCACCTCGCCGGTGGTGACGGCGGGCAGGCCCGGCCGTCCTACGACCGCGTCGGTCTTCGCCCGCGCGTAGGCAGGGTGTCCTCCTCCACCTCGCCGCCGACGCGCAACCGCACGTCGGGGGCCGCCTGGGTGGTGTCGCTGTTCATGTCCGTCCTTTCGGGGATGTGCGAGTGGTGTTCAGGAGGCTGTGGGGCACTCCGCCTCGGTGAGGAGGAGGCCGGTGATCAGATCCGGGCGGATACGGACCGCGTGGTCCATGGTCCGTTTCACCCAGGGCCGCAACACCGCCTGGTATCGGGCCAGTTCACTGGGATCGGTGACCAACGAGGCGAAGCCCGTGACGACCACGCTCCAGCCGAGATGCGTGTCCGGGTCGATGGCGTCGGCCTCGTACGCGACGACGACACCGGACGAGCGGCCGTTCGGCCGGGTGTACGCGGTCAGCGCCGCGCCCTCGTGGGTGCGGATGACGATGTCCCGGCCGTCCAGGACGTGGTTGACCGGGCGGATCGTCGGCAACGCGTCCCGGGTGAAGACGACGCGCCCGAGGGACACGCTGCCGAGCAGCCGCAGTGCCTCGGTGTCGTCCAGCGCGATGCTCCGGCGCGGGGCGAGGGAGTCCGTGCCGCCGTTCCGGACACCGATGACCAACTTCTGTGCGGACTCGTCGCTCACACCGTGCCTCCGGCTGCGGTAGTCCCGCGTTCAAGTCGGCGCATGGAGGCGCCAGGGGATACGCGGGACAGGGGATCGGGGCCGCGGTCGGCCCCCGGGGCCCGATCCAACGGCGGTCGGGGCCCGGTCGGCTAGGGCCGTTCGGTCCGAACCGCCGGCCGACAGGTCCTTCGCCGCCGTCGTGCGGACCGATGTGTCCCTTCGTCCGGTCGTGCCGGTCGTCCCGGCCGATCGGTTCGTCGCCCAGGTCGCCCAGGTCGCCCAGGTCGCCCAGGTCGCTCCGTCCATGCCGTCCATGCCGTCCACGCCGTTCTTGTCCGCCGCGCTGTTCGTGCGGTTCGTGCCCCCCGGCCCGTAGGAGGCCGCGCGCATGAGCCGGCTCATGTCGTCGAGTACGAAGCCTCGCGCGGGCCGGTGGGCCCACGCCGGGCGAGCCGCACCGGACCGGGTGCGAAGTCGAGCTGCCCCGAGCTGAGTTGAGCCGAGCCGAGCCGAGCCGAGCCGAGCCGAGGCGAATCGAGGCGAGGCGAGGCGAGGCGAGTCAGGCCGGGCCGGGCCGGGCCGAACGGAGTTGAGCCGAGCTTGATGTTTCAAAGGCCGGTGGGTCTCTCGCAGGACCGTGAGAGACATGACGGGGACCGGGCGGCCCCGCGCCGGCCCGGCCCTCTGCACGATCCGGAGCACGGTGCGAGGCTGGGAGGTGCACCGGAGCCGTAACAGCCCGGCTGTTTCGGCAGACCGCGAACGAAGGACGGTCCGATGACCAGCCGCCGTAAGAAGGATGACCAGCGTGCCTCCGGGACCGGGGCAGCCGCCCCGGCCTCCGGCGCGTCCCCTGCCCGTTCCGGACCGCCCGGCGTCGAACGGTCCGTCGACGCCCTGGTCGCGAACGGCCTGGAGGCGCTGCGGGAGTACACCGACTACACCCAGGAACAGATCGACCACATAGTGAAGAAGGCCAGTCTGGCCGCGCTCGCCGAGCACACCGGGCTCGCCGTGATGGCGGTCGAGGAGACCGGGCGCGGTGTCTTCGAGGACAAGGCCGTAAAGAACATCTTCGCCTGCGAGAACGTCACCCACTCCATGAAGGGCGTGAAAACCGTCGGGGTGATCCGCCGCGACGACATCGACGGGATCGTGGAGATCGCCGAGCCCGTCGGGGTGATCGCGGGCGTCACGCCCGTCACCAATCCCACGTCCACGACCATCTTCAAGGCGCTGATGGCGCTGAAGACCCGCAACCCGATCGTCTTCGGCTTCCATCCGGCCGCCCAGCGCTGCTCCGCCGAGGCGGCCCGGATCGTCCGGGACGCGGCCGTGCGGGCGGGCGCCCCCGAACACTGCGTGCAGTGGATCGAGGAGCCCTCCAAGGAGGCCACCAGCGCACTGATGCACCACCCAGGGGTGGCGACGATCCTGGCCACCGGCGGCAACGCGATGGTCCGCGCCGCGTACAGCTGTGGCAAGCCCGCCCTGGGCGTCGGGGCGGGCAACGTCCCCGCGTACATCGAGAAGAGCGCCGACGTACGGCGCGCGATCAACGACGTGGTGCTGTCCAAGACCTACGACTACGGAATGGTGTGCGCCTCCGAACAGGCGGTGATCCTGGACCGGGAGATCCGCGACGCGGCGATCACGGAGTTCCGCAAGCTCAAGGCCTACACCGTCAACGACCACGAGAAGGAACTGCTGGAGGCGTACCTGTTCGGGGTCGGCGCCGAGGAGCAGGGCGGCCGGAACTGCGCGGGCGCCCAGCTGAACGCCGACATCGTCGGCCAGAGCGCGGTCGCCATCGCCGAGGGCGCCGGATTCGAGGTGCCGGGGGACACCTCGGTGATCCTGGTGGACGTCTCCGAGGTCGGCGTCGAGGAGCCGCTGACCAGGGAGAAGCTCTGCCCCGTGCTGGCCATGCTGACCGTGGACAGCAGGGCCGACGGAGTGCGGCTGGCCACCGAGATGGTGGAGTTCAACGGCCTGGGCCACTCGGCCGCCGTGCACACCGAGGACGCGGCCTTCGCCGAGGAGTACGGGCACGCGGTCAAGGCCTGCCGGGTGATCTGGAACGCTCCGACCTCGCAGGGCGGCATCGGCGACGTCTACAACGCGTTCATGCCGTCGCTGACCCTGGGCTGCGGCTCGTACGGGAGCAACTCCGTCTCCGGCAACGTCACCGCGCTCAACCTGATCAACATCAAGCGGATCGGGCGGCGGAACAACAACATGCAGTGGTTCAAGATCCCGCCGAAGATCTTCTTCGAGCGCGACTCCATCAAGTACCTCGCCGACATGCGCGGCGGCCGCCGGGTCGTCGTCGTCACCGACAAGACGATGGTGGAGATCGGCCATCTGGAGCGGATCCGCAACGTACTGCAGCGGCGGTCCGAGCACGCGGAGGTCCGGGTGATCGACAACGTCGAGCCCAACCCGAGCATCGACACCGTGCGCAGGGGCGCCGAGCTGATGCGCCACTTCGAGCCGGACACCATCGTGGCGCTCGGCGGCGGCTCGCCGATGGACGCGGCCAAGGTGATGTGGCTGATGTACGAGCACCCGGAGGTCGAGTTCGCGGACCTGAAGGAGAAGTTCTTCGACATCCGCAAGCGCGCCTTCACCTTCCCCGACCTGGGCGCCAAGGCCGATCTGGTGTGCATCCCGACCACCTCGGGCACCGGCAGCGAGGTCACCCCGTTCGCCGTCATCACCGACACCGGGACCGGCCAGAAGTACCCGCTGGCCGACTACGCGCTCACCCCGAGCGTCGCCATCTGCGACCCGGCGCTCACCGCCCACCTGCCCAAGGACATCACCGCCGACTCCGGCTTCGACGCGCTCACCCACTGCCTGGAGACCTACGTCTCGGTGTACGCCAACGACTTCACCGACGGGCTGGCGCTGCAGGGCATCCGGCTGATCTTCGACCACCTGGAACAGGCCGTGCTGGAGGGGCCGGAGAACCCGGTCGCGCGGGAACGCATGCACAACGCCGGCACCATCGCCGGCATGGCCTTCGGGTCGGCGTTCCTCGGCGTGGTGCACGCCATGGCACACACCCTGGGCGCCACCTTCCACGTCGCCCACGGCCGCACCAACGCGCTGCTGCTGCCGCACGTGATCCGCTACAACGGATCGGCGCCCACCAAGGTCACCAGCTGGCCCAAGTACCACAGCTACATCGCCCCCGAGCGCTACCAGGACGTCGCCCGGATGCTGGGTCTGCCCGCGGACACCCCGGAGGAGGGCGTGGAGTCCCTCGCCCACGCGCTGGAGGAGCTGCGCGAACGGGTCGGCATCCCGCGCTCGTTCAAGGACGCCGGGGTCGACGAGGCGGCCTTCCTGGAGGCCCTGCCCGAGCAGGCGATGTTCGCCTACGAGGACCAGTGCGCGCCCGCCAACCCGCGGCTGCCGATGCTGGCCGACATGCAGGAGCTGATGCGCCGCGCCTACTACGGCGACCCGGTGTGAGCCCGGTCCCGGCGCGAACACCGACCGAGCAACCGATCCACGACGAAGGAGCCGTGCACCGATGACCACGCAGCGGCAGCGGCCCGTCCGCAGCGCCTGGAACGGGTTCAGGGGAGGTCTGTGGCGGGACGAGATCAACGTTCGGGACTTCATCCAGCAGAACTACACCCCGTACGAGGGTGACGACTCCTTCCTGGCCGGCCCCACCGAACGCACCACGGCGGTATGGAAGAAGATCACCGACCTCTTCCCCGAGGAGCGCGCCAAGGGCGTCCTCGACGTGTCGTACGACGTCCCGTCGACCATCACCGCGCACCCGCCGGGCTGGATCGACCGAGACCGGGACCTGATCGTCGGCCTGCAGACCGACGCCCCGCTCAAGCGGGCGATCATGCCCTTCGGCGGCTGGCGGATGGTGGCCGGGGCGCTGCAGACCTACGGGTATCCCGTCTCCCCCGAACTGGAGAAGGTGTTCACCCAGTACCGCAAGACCCACAACGCCGGGGTGTTCGACGCGTACACCCCGGACATCCGGGCCGCGCGGAAGGCCGGCATCGTCACAGGCCTGCCGGACGCCTACGGCCGGGGCCGCATCATCGGCGACTACCGCCGGGTCCCGCTGTACGGCGTGGACCGGCTGATCGAGGTCAAGCAGGAGGAGAAGGCCGGCCTGGACGCCATGCCGCACGACGCGTCCCGGCTGGAGGAGGTGATCCGCGAGCGCGAGGAGACCGCCGAGCAGATCCGGGCGCTGGGCGAGCTGAAGGAGATGGCCGCCTCCTACGGGTACGACGTCTCCGGTCCGGCGACCAGTGGCCGGGAGGCCGTGCAGTGGCTGTACTTCGCCTACCTCGCGGCGGTGAAGGAGCAGAACGGCGCGGCGATGTCTCTCGGCCGCACCTCCACCTTCCTCGACGTCTACCTCCAGCGCGACGTCGACGCCGGGATCCTCGACGAGAGCGCGGCGCAGGAACTGATCGACGACTTCATCATCAAGCTGCGCATCGTACGGTTCCTGCGCACCCCGGAGTACGACGAGCTGTTCTCCGGGGACCCGACCTGGGTGACGGAGTCCATCGGCGGCATCGGTTCGGACGGGCGCACCCTGGTCACCCGCACGTCCTTCCGCTACCTGCAGACCCTCTACAACCTGGGCCCGGCGCCCGAGCCCAACATGACGGTCTTCTGGTCGCCGGCGCTGCCGCAGGGCTTCAAGGAGTTCTGCGCCCAGGTCTCCATCGACACCTCCAGCCTGCAGTACGAGTCGGACGAACTGATGCGCCCGCGCTTCGGCGACGACACCGCCATCGCCTGCTGCGTCTCCGCGATGGAGGTCGGCAAGCAGATGCAGTTCTTCGGCGCCCGGGTCAACCTCGCCAAGACCCTGCTGTACGGCATCAACGGCGGCCGGGACGAGATCTCCGGCACCCAGGTCGGCCCGTCCACCGGGGCGATCACCGCCGAGGTGCTGGACTACGACGAGGTGCTGGCCCGCCTCGACCAGCAGATGGAGTGGCTCGCCGAGACCTACGTCCACGCCCTCAACGTCATCCACTACATGCACGACAAGTACGCCTACGAGCGGCTGGAGATGGCGCTGCACGACCGCGACATCCGGCGCACCATGGCGTGCGGCATCGCAGGTCTCGCGGTCGCCGCGGACTCCCTGTCGGCGGTGAAGTACGCCCGGGTCACCCCGGTGCGGGACGAGACCGGGCTGGCCGTGGACTTCCGTATCGAGGGCGAGTACCCGGCGTACGGCAACAACGACGAGCGGGTCGACGCGATCGCGGTGTGGCTGGTCGAGGAGTTCATGCGCAAGGTGCGCAAGCACCCCACCTACCGGGGTGCCGAGCACACCCAGTCGGTGCTGACCATCACCTCCAACGTGGTCTACGGCAAGAAGACCGGCAACACGCCCGACGGCCGCCGCGCCGGCGAGCCGTTCTCCCCGGGCGCCAACCCGATGAACGGCCGCGACACCCACGGCTATGTCGCCAGCGCGCTGTCGGTCGCCAAACTCCCGTACGACCAGGCCGAGGACGGGGTATCGCTGACCAACACCATCACCCCCGACGCGCTGGGACGCAGTCCCGAGGACCGCGTCCGCAACCTCGCGGGCGTCCTGGACGGCTTCGTCACCTGCCAGGGCTTCCACATGAACGTCAACGTGCTCAACCGCGACACCCTGGTGGACGCCATGGAGCACCCGGAGAAGTACCCGCAGCTGACCGTCCGGGTCAGCGGCTACGCGGTCAACTTCGTGCGGCTGACGCGCGAGCAGCAGCTCGACGTGCTGGGCCGCACCTTCCACGGCTCGCTGTAGCCGTCGTCACCCCGGGGGCGTGCCCGCGCCGGCACGCCCCCGGAAGGCAGCAGACCCGGTGGTCCGGCGGCCGCGGATCCCGGCGGCCACCCGTTAACGCGGCCACGAGGCCGCCAGGCCAGGAGGTTCCGTCATGACCCTGATCCAGCCGGGCGCCCTGCTGCCCCTCATCCCCGTCAGCACCGACAGCCCCGCCGAGCAGGCGGCCGCGCTGCGGGGCGCCGGCCCGGTCAGCGGCTCGGTGCACTCCTGGGACCTCTCCACCGGCGTGGACGGCCCCGGCACCCGCTTCGTCGTCTTCCTCGCCGGCTGCCCGCTGGCCTGCCTGTACTGCCACAACCCGGACACCATGCGGATGCGCAACGGCAGGCGCACCACGGCCGACGCGGTCGTCGAGGAGGTGAACAGGTACGTCCTGTTCATCCGTGCCGCGGGCGGCGGCTTCACCATCAGCGGCGGCGAACCGCTCCTGCAGCCGGACTTCACCGGGGAGATCCTCCACCGCTGCCACGACGAGCTGGGCCTGCACACCGCTCTGGACACCTCCGGCTTCCTCGGCGCCCGCGCCTCCGACGCGCTGCTGGCCGATGTCGACCTGGTGCTGCTGGACATCAAGTCCTGGGACCGCGAGCTCTATCTGCGCCTCACCGGGCGGCAGTTGGAACCCACGCTGGCTTTCGCCCGCCGGCTGGCCGAGCTGGGCAAGGAGGTCTGGGTCCGCTTCGTCCTGGTCCCGGGCCTGACCGACGACAAGGAGAACGTGGCGGGAGTCGCCTCCTTCGCGGCGTCCCTGGGCAACGTCACCCGCGTCGACGTCCTGCCCTTCCACAAACTCGGCACCGCCAAGTGGGAGGAGTTGGGGAAGGAGTTCACCCTCGCCGAGACCCCCGTCCCGACCGCAGCCCAGGTCGCCAAGGTCCGCTCCGTCTTCACCGCGTGCGGCCTGAAAGCGGTGTGAACTCCGCACGCCGGTCAACCGCCCCCGTGTCTCTCAGCGTTCGGGCAGCCAGTGGTGGGCGATCCGGTGTGAGGGGTGCCGCTCCGGCGGGTGCGTGTCATCGAAGCGGAAGGTCAGGCTGTTCATGACCCCGACGACACCGTCCACCCGCCACGTCAGCCGGATGGCCTGCGGGATCTCGCTCCGGTGCTCCAGGCGTCCCTCCAGCGTCACCACGCCGTCGGCCACCGAGACGATCACGGTGTGGGGCGGCAACGACAGGGTGTGCCCCATCACCTCGTCGGTCACCTCCCGGCGGATCTCCTCGTCCGTCCGCAGGAAGACCCGTAGCAGGTCACGGCGGGTGGCGATCCCGATCAGCCGGTCCTCCTCGTCCACCACGGGAAGCCGTTCGATGCGATGGCGCTCCATCACCCGGGCGGCATCGGCCACGCGCTGTTCCGGATGCACCGTGATCGCGGGCGTCGACATCAGCTGCTCCGCGGTCGTGGCGCGGGCCGGCTCGGACTCGGCACCCGCACGGCGCGACGCTCGATCCGGACGCGGCCACCTCGGCAGTCCGCGGAGCAGGGACGGCAGACGTCGGCCGCGTCCCTGCCCGGGGTCGGACCGGGCCGCCTGCCGGCGCAGCAGATCGGTCTCCGAGATCACCCCCACGACCTTGTCGTCGTCGTCCACCACCGGCAGTCCGCTGATCCGGTACCGGTCCAGCAGCCGTGCCACGTCCTTGAAGGACATCTTCCGGTGCGCCTCGACGACCTCGCTGGTCATCACCTGTCCGACGATGAGGGTCATCTCGCCATCTCGCTTCCTTCTCGGATGGCTTCCAGCGTTCGCTCCCGGCGCCCACGAGGGCAGGGGCCGACCGTCCTCGGCCAGGGGCCGGACCGCCCCGGCCGGAGGGTCCGAAGACCCGCGAGACGCGGTGAGGCCCGCGCCGGCGGGCGGGAAACCGACCGGCGGCGCGGGCCTCGAAACCGAGGACCTAGCCCTTCAAGGCGACCCCGCCGTACAAGGACACCGGCTCGTCGCCGATCGGGGTCTCGCCCTCCGCGAGCTCGGGTCGCCAGTCCTTCACGGAGACGACGCCCGGCTCGACCAGGTCCAGTCCCTCGAAGAAGCGGCTCACCCCGGCATGCGAGCGGCCCACGAGGGTGACACCGCCGCGCGCGTACGCCTCGACGCCCCGTCATACGACAACTCCCTGCTCCACCGGGCCTGTTCACCCCGTCAACCCGTGTTCGGCGGGGTACGCGAGCAGTGTGCCGTCCGTGCGCGGGGCGGGGCGTGCGGTGCCGTCGGTCCTCGGCCACCTTGCGGTCCCCCGCCCCGGATGGCCGGGACGGATGGGTGGATACCGGCCGGAGGGGGATCTTCCCAAGGGCCCGCAGCGGGGTTATAGTCCAAAACTAGCAGCGCTAATTAATGGTCTTGTTCATCAACATCCGGTGTCCGATTCCGGTGTCCGTCAGGAGTCCTGTCGTGCGTCCCGTCCACTTCGCGGCCGCCCGCCGCACGCCCATCGGCAAGCTGCGCGGGGCCCTGTCCTCCGTGCGGCCCGACGACCTCGCCGCGAGCGTCATCCGCGCCCTGGTCGCCGAGGTGCCCACGCTCGACCCGGCCCGCGTCGACGACGTCTACTGGGGCGCCGCCAACCAGGCCGGCGAGGACAACCGCAATGTGGCCCGGATGGCCGCGCTGCTCGCCGGACTGCCCGACAGCGTGCCCGGCGCCACCGTCAACCGGCTCTGCGCCTCCGGTCTCGAAGCCGTCACGACCGCGGCCCGCGCCATCGCCTCCGGCGAGGCCGACATCGTGCTCGCCGGAGGCTCCGAGTCGATGAGCCGGGCCCCCTTCGTCCTTCCCCGCCCGGACGAGGCGCTGCCGCACCGCATCGAGACCGTCGACACCCGCCTCGGCTGGCGGCTGGTCAACCCGGCGATGAAGGAACTGCACGGTGTCCTGTCGATGGGTGAGACCGCGGAGGAGGTCGCCGAGCGTTACGGCGTCTCGCGCGAGCGCCAGGACGCGTTCGCGCTCCGCAGCCACCAGCGTGCGGCGGACGCCCGCAAGAACGGGTACTTCGACTCCGAGCTGCTCTCCGTCGAGCGTCCTGACGGTGTGGTCGTCGACCGCGACGAATGCGTACGGGAGGACACCTCGCTCGACAGGCTGGCCCGACTCAAGCCGGTGTTCCGCCCCGGCGGCACGGTCACCGCGGGCAACGCCTCGCCGATGAACGACGGCGCCGCCGGTGTGCTGCTGGTCAGCGAGGAAGCGCTGACCGAACTCGGTCTCGAATCGCTCGGACGCTATGTCGCCGGGGCCTCGGCCGGCGTCGACCCCGACGTGATGGGCATCGGTCCCGTGCCCGCCACCCGCAAGGCGCTCGAACGCGTGGGCTGGACCGTCGCCGACATCCAGGAGGCCGAGTTCAACGAGGCGTTCGCAGCCCAGGCCCTCGCCTGTGTGGACCGTCTCGGCATCGACCCGGACCTCGTCAACCCGACCGGCGGCGCCATCGCGTTGGGTCACCCGCTCGGCGCCTCGGGCGCCCGCATCCTCACCACCCTGCTGCACCGCATGCGCCGCACGGGCGCCGAACGCGGTCTGGCCACGATGTGCGTGGGCGTCGGGCAGGGCAGCGCGGTCCTGGTCGAGCGCCCCTGACGCCCCGGCCCGCTCGGCCCGGGATCCGAGGTCCTCAAGCCCGGGATCCGAGGTCCTCAAGGGGAACAGCGCGCCCGGTGCACCCGGCGACCCACGGAACACCCGGAGGGGCCCTCCTCACCCGGGCGAGTTGCGTGGGCATAGCATCGGTCCCCGCATGAACACGATGACGCTCTGGCACATATCCATGGGGGAGTTCGCCGCTCTAGCCGCCGCGGCTCTGCTCGTCGGCTTCTCCAAGACCGCCGTCAGCGGCGCCAACACGGTCAGCCTGGCGGTCTTCGCCGCCGTACTCCCCGCCCGCGCCTCGACCGGTGTCCTGCTGCCCCTCCTGATCGTCGGCGACGTGCTCGCCGTCGCCGCCTACCGGCGCCACGCCCACTGGCCCACGCTCTGGCGTCTGTTCCCCGCGGTCGCCGCCGGCGTCGTCCTCGGCACGGTGTTCCTGGTGTGGGCCGACGACGGGGTCGTACGGACCTCGATCGGCGCGACCCTGCTGCTGATGACCGGGATCACCCTGTGGCGCCGCCGGGCCGCAGTCCAGGACGAGGAACCCGACTCCGTCGTGACCCGTGCGGGCCGCGTCAGGGCACGTTCCTACGGTGTGCTCGGCGGGTTCACCACCATGGTCGCCAACGCGGGCGGCCCGGTCATGTCGATGTATCTCCTCTCGGCGGGTTTCCGAAAGCTCGGCTTCCTCGGCACCTCAGCCTTCTTCTTCCTCATCGTCAACGTCTCCAAGCTGCCCTTCAGCGCGGGCCTCGGCCTGATCGACGGCCGTTCGCTGCTCCTTGACGCGGCCCTGGCCGTCTTCGTCGTGCCGGGGGCGTTCCTCGGGAAATGGGCGGTGAAGCGCATCAACCAGCTGCTCTTCGAGCGCCTGGTGATCGCGGCGACGGTGGTGGGCGGAGTGCAGCTGCTGCTGCGCTGACCCCGGACGTCCGGGGCGCCCCCGGTCCCGGCCCCCTCTTTCCCGCCGCCGCTTCCGCTGCCTCTTCCGCTGCCCCTGCCCCTGCCTCTTCCGCTCCCCGTACCCCGTACGCTCGGCTCATGTCGCCACATGTCCTCCTCCTCGGCGGTACGACCGAGGCCCGTGAACTCGCCGCCGAGCTCTCCGCGCGCCCCGGCGTGCGGGTGACCACATCGCTGGCGGGCCGGGTGTCCCGGCCGGGAGCGCTCGAAGGGGACGTACGGACCGGGGGGTTCGGCGGGGCGGACGGACTCGCGCGCTGGCTGCGCGAACACGGTGTCGACGCCGTGGTCGACGCCACGCACCCCTTCGCGTCCGGCATCACCGCGAACGCGGTGCGGGCCGCGGCGGCGACCGGGATTCCCGCAGTGGTGCTGCGCCGCCCAGGCTGGCGCCCCGGCCCCGGCGACCGCTGGCACCAGGCGGACTCCCTCGCCGAAGCCGCCACGCTGCTGCCCGAGCTGGGCCGCCGCGTCTTCCTCACAACGGGCCGCCTCGGCCTCGCGGCCTTCGCGGATCTCACCCGGATTCACTTCCTCGTACGTTCGGTGGAGGCCCCCGAGCCGCCGCTGCCCCCGGACACCGAAGTGCTGCTCGCGCGCGGTCCCTTCACGGTGGACGACGAGAAGAGCCTGCTCCGCGGGCATCGCGTCGATGTCCTGGTGACCAAGGACAGCGGCGGAGCCGCGACGGCGGCCAAACTGACCGCGGCCCGTGACCTCGGCCTCCCCGTGGTCGTCGTACGGCGTCCGCCCCTCCCGGAGGACGTGAGCGCGGTACCGGACGTGGCATCGGCCCTGGACCTGCTGGACCTGCCTGCCCACGACCCGAGCTGACCGGCCTTCGGATCCGTCGTACGGCGCGTCCGGCCTCCGGATCCGCCGTACGGCGCGCGACGCCGTGTCCCGGTCCAGTACTCAACGGCGCGCCCGCGTAAGGCTGTTCGCCATCGGACCGGTGTCCACTGTTCTCGGTCGGCCCGGTGCCGTGCCGGTCAACTCGTCGTCGCCGACGTCAGTTCCGGGGTCCGGTCGGGCAGGCCCTGGGTCAGGTCCTCGACCAGCAGACGCTTGGCGATCGTGTCGACGGCGGCGCGCAGTTCCGCTCCGGACGGGCGGCCGACATCCTCTTCCACCCGCCCGGCGAGCCAGCGGCCCCAGGCCTCGCTGATCACCCGCGCCTCGCGTTCGCCCGCCGCGGTGTGCGAGAACAGCGAGCCGTGCCGGGTCAGATAGCCCTCGTCGACCATGCGCTGGAAGACCGGGACGAGTACCTCGGGAGGCAGATGGCGTCGGGCGGCGATGAGCGCGAGGTTGGCGTGGCCGACCATCCGGGTGAACAGCTCCACCTGCATCACGGCCCAGGCGCCCGCCACATCCAGCCGCGTGTCGGAGTCGGAGACGATCCGGCGTGCGGTGTTCATCTCCGTGGTGCCGATGATTTTCGCGACCGAGAACTCCAGCAGGCGCTGGGAGTCCGCGGTGGACGGCGACGCGAAGCCCTCGCCCATGTCCGTCGACCCCATGCGCGCGCTGTCTCGCAGCTCCACCTGTTTGAGGAAGAGCGCCACGACGAAACCGAGGACGGCGACCGGCACCGTCCACAGGAACACCGTGTGAATGGTGTCGGCGTACGCGTCGACGACGGGCCCCGCCGCCTGCGGCGGCAGTCTGTGCAGCCCCTCCGGACTCTGCGCCGCCCTGGCGATCACGGCCGGCCCTGCAGCGCCGGTCTCGGCGGCGGCCCTGACCCCCTCGGCAAGGTTGGGCTTCAGCGCGTTGGTGTAGATCGTGCCGAAGACCGCCGTGCCGAACGAACTGCCCAGCGTACGGAAGAAGGTGACCCCGGACGTGGCGGTGCCGAGGTCGGTGTACTCGACGGTGTTCTGCACGGCGATCGTCAGCACCTGCATGCACAGCCCGATCCCGGTGCCGAACACGAACATGTACAGGGACTCCAGCCAGGGCCCGGTGTCCGGGCCCATGCGCGACATCAGATAGAGCCCGACCGCCATCACCAGGGAGCCGACGATGGGGAAGATCCTGTACTGCCCGGTCTTGCTGACCACGTTGCCGCTGAAGACCGACGCGATGAGCAGGCCGAGGACCATGGGCAGCGTGCGCACACCGGAGAGGGTGGCCGAGTTCCCGTCCACGTACTGCAGATACGTCGGCAGATAGGTCATCGCGCCGAGCATCGCGAACCCCACGATGAAGCTGAGGATCGAACAGACCGTGAAGACCGGGTTGGTGAACAGCCGCATCGGCAGCATCGGTTCGGCGGCGCGCGTCTCCACCACGCAGAACAGGCCGAGCGCGACCAGACCGCCCACGAAGAGGCCGATGATGGTCGGCGATCCCCAGGCGTACTGGTTGCCGCCCCAACTCGTCGCCAGGATCAGGGCGCTGGCCCCGACCGCGACGAGCGCGATGCCCAGGTAGTCGATGACCGGGCGGGTCACCGACTTCACCACCGGGATGGTGCGGGCCGCCGCGATCACCACGACGATCGCGAGGGGCACGTTGACGTAGAACGCCCACCGCCACGACAGATGGTCCGTGAACAGCCCGCCGAGCAGCGGCCCGATGACCGTGGCCACGCCGAAGACGGCACCGATCGCGCCCTGGTACTTGCCCCGCTCGCGCAACGGGATGACGTCCGCGATCAGTGCCATGGAGGTCACCATCAGACCGCCCGCGCCGATGCCCTGCAACGCCCGCCAGGCGATCAGCAGCGTCATGTTCGTGGCGAGCCCGCACAGGAAAGAACCCGTGATGAAGATGATCGCCGACGCCTGGAAGACCACCTTGCGGCCGAACAGGTCGCCGAACTTGCCGACCAGTACGGTCGCCACGGTCTCGGCCAGCAGGTACGCGGTCACCACCCACGACATGTGCGCGGCGCCGCCCAGATCCGACACGATCGTCGGCAGAGCGGTGCCCACGATCGTCTGGTCGAGCGCGGCGAGCAGCATGCCCAGCACGATCGTCGCGAAGACGATGTTGCGGCGGCGGTTGTCCAGCACCGGCGGTCCGGGCGCCCCCGCCGCGGGTGGCGCCGTATCCTCCGTGATCGTCACATCGCCACCCTCACACCGGTGGGCTCCCCGTGCATGCGGGGCGACCCGCCCGACGTACCGGCAGGGAGGCCCTCTCAGTGCTCGCGGACCTGTGCTCGCGGACCTCTGTGCCCGCGGACCTGTGTCCGAGACGCTGAGCCCGTGGCCGCGCAGGTGAGGCGGAGCCCGGTGAACTACGCCCGCGGATTCCTGCGCAGCAGATACGTGTCCATGATCCATCCCTTGCGCTCCCGGGCCTCGGCGCGCAACCGCTCGATACGGGGGGCCGCTTCGGCCAGTGGGCCGGAGGCGAGGATCTCGTCGGGCGTGCCGATGTAGGCGCCCCAGTAGATGTCGATGTCCTCGTCCGCGTACTGCCGGAACGTCTGGTGGGCGTCGAGCATCACGACCACGTCGTCCACCCCGTCCGGGAAGCCCTCGGCCAGGCGCCGCCCGGTGGTGATCTGCACGGGCCGCGCGACCCGGGTCAGCCCCGTGCGGTGCCGGGCGACGAGCGCCGAGACACTGCTGATCCCCGGTATCACGTCGTACGAGAACGTCACCGTGCCCCGGTCCAGGATCTCCTCCAGGATGCCGAGCGTGCTGTCGTACAGAGCGGGATCGCCCCACACCAGGAACGCGCCGCTCTCGTCCTCGCCCAGTTCCTCGGTGATCAGCCGCTCGTAGATGGCGGCGCGGGCGCTGCGCCAGTCCCCGACGGCCGGCGAGTACGCCGAGCCGCCCGCGGTCCTGTCCCGGTCCGGGTCGCGGGCCTCGACCAGGCGGTACGCCCCCTCGGGTATGTGCGCGTCGAGGATGTCGCGGCGCAGCTGGACGAGGTCCGACTTCACCTCGCCCTTGTCCAGGATGAAGAACACGTCCGTGCTCCTCAGCGCCTTGACCGCCTGCAGCGTGAGCTGATCGGGGTCGCCCGCTCCGATGCCGATGACATGAATCTTTCGCACACCCTGAGTCTGCCGTACGCCACTGACAGTGGACGCACCGCACCCGACAGTGCCCGGCCGGACACGGAAATCCGGACGTGGTCTGGCATCGCCCCGAGTACGTGGTCGGCCGGTCACGGACGAGTCCGGTGCCGAGGACCGCGCCTCGTCAGGCGTCCCGGCCGCGCAGCCGTGGCGCCGACGCCGTCGCGTCGACCCGCCCGCCGTCGCGCTCCACGGCGCCCGCCAACTCCCGGGCCCAGATGGTGAGTTCCGCGAGGTCCAGGCCGTACGGCCGGACCGGTCGGCCGGTCCCCGACGTCCACTCCTCGATCGCTCCGGCGCCACGGCGCAGCAGCCGTGCGCCACCGGTCGCGTTTCCGCGGGCGGCGTGGGTGAGCCCCACGGCGAGCTGGGCCAGTCCCCGCCAGAGCCCGCGTTCCTCCTGCGGACCGGACTTCCAGGCGTCCTCGAAGACCTCGTGCGCGTGGAACGGCCGGCCCGCGTCCAGCAGTGTCTGCGCCTCGGTGACCGTCTCCTCGGGGGCGCGCACGACACCCTCCGGCTGCCGTTCCACCCCGTCCGCGCCGTACGGCAGTGGGCGCCCCAGCCCGTCGCGGGGCCGGGCGTTCCGTGCCCGCCCCTCGGTGTCCCGATCGCGCCCGCCGGCCTGCCGCGCCTCAGATGTCCCGGTCATACGCCGATTGTCGCGCGCTCCCGTCCCACGGCGGAGCACTCTCCGCCGTGGGGTAAAGTTCTGTTCGCACGATCACGCGGGTCACCGCGGGTGAAGGCACCGGGACGTGGCGCAGCTTGGTAGCGCACTTGACTGGGGGTCAAGGGGTCGCAGGTTCAAATCCTGTCGTCCCGACAGAGGTTCGCCTCATTGTCGCAGGTCAGAGGCCGTTTTCTCGTTCGCGGGGAAGCGGCCTCCGGCATGTTCCGGGGCCCGCGTCAGGGCGCGGTCAACCGCGCCGGGACGACCGTCCGGCGCCGTCCACGCCCCCCGAGACCGACCGCAGGTCGACCGTTCGGCGGTCGCCCCGACACCGTGGCCGAGGGAGGGGTGGCACTCGTCTCGCGTGACCGGATGGACGGCCGAGCCGGACCGGGTCAGCGGGGCGGCCGCTGGGCGCGGTAGTAGTCGCGCCAGATGAGCCGGTACACCCGGGTCCAGCGCGGGATCGACCTGATGCCGGGGATGAAGGGGACCAGGATCAGGCCCAGGCTCAGCAGGGCCATCAGCCCCCAGATCAGGGCGTCGGCGTTGTCGGAGCTCTTGAACGGCTCGATCTGGTACCAGAAGGTGTAGAGCCACAGCCAGGGCTGGCCGGGATAGTTGCCCGTCTCGTTCATCATGCCCCACTGGTCACCGGACAGGTGCCGGCTCTGGGCGAGGTCCGCGAAGTAGTTGCCGTCGCCGAGGAAGAGCAGCGGGCGGGTGTAGTCCGTCTGGTAGAACTGGCTTCCCTCGGTGAGCAGTTCGCCGTCGAGCGCGCCCGACCGGGCGAGTTCCAGCAGCCGGGCCATCAGCACCGGGACCGGGCCGTAGGGGCCGGGGGCCACCCGTGCGGGGTTGCCGTTCGGGGCCTTGCCCAGCGCGTCGGAGTAGGCGGAGGTCCATGCCTGCCGCCGGTCCGGGGACGCGGCGTTCCACACGGCGAGGGCCTTGGTGACGGGGGGCGGCTCGGGAGCCCGGCTGAGCGGCTGGATGACGAAGTCCTGGGCGGTGTCGATCGGGATGTGCACGCCCGCGAGGCGCTGCAGACTGACCGGCCCGATCTTCTGTCCGGCTCCCGGCGTGTGGTTGTACGGCGGGCCGTACTGCGCGGTGCCGCTGGTGCCGCCGAGCTCGGACGCGGCCGTGGCGGTGAAGTCGGCCGAGTCGGCGCGCGACCACGAACCGAGGGTGACGGGCCCGTCGTCGGGGGAGGAGAACAGCGCGGCGAGCCCGGCGGTCAGCAGGGCGACCAGGACCAGCGCGATGGTGACGGGCCCGTCGTCGGGGGAGGAGAACAGCGCGGCGAGCCCGGCGGTCAGCAGGGCGACCAGGACCAGCGCGATGGTGACCTCTTTGACCAGGTCATAGAACCTGGTCGGGAATTCCGAAGACTCGGGCGTGCCGGTCCGGCGGGTTTCGCGGGTCACGCTCGCTCCTGCTGTCCGGGCGGAACATGGTCGGGGCCGCGCGTCGGGGCGTCGATGGGCGGCACGATGCCGCGCAGCCGTACCAGCAGCACGTGCCATCCGCTGAGCAGGCAGATCACGAGGGGGAACAGCACGACGTGCCACATCAGCATCTGGCCGAAGTCGAGGACGTTCCAGAACGCGCCGATTCCCACCGCGTTCATGCCGTCCTTGGCCTGGTCCGAGATCCACTGCGAGTCGAAGTTCTGCTGCACCACGTAGCCGGAGAGCGCCGTGCCGATGGAGGTGAGGAAGATGACCACGCCGGTCATCCAGGTCAGAGCGCGCCGGCCGCGCCAGGCGGCCATGAAGAACTTCGCCCACAGGTGGAGCACCAGGACGAACATGAACAGCTCGACGCTCCACAGGTGCAGGCTGTTGACGTACTTCCCGACCGATGAGACGTGCCACCACGCGGGCCCCTTCAAGGCCAGCAGGCCCCCGCTGATCAGCGCCACGGCCAAGGAGGAGACCGTGAGGACGCCGAAGACGTACACCCACGAGGCCATGTAGACCGGCTGGCTGTCGGGCAGCAGCTTCTCCGGCGGCAGCGCCCCGACCAGCCGACGGCGGACCGCGCCGTCCAACCGTGCTCCGGAGTCCCGGCGTCGGTGCTCATCCGCGGCGCCGTCCGTGCGGGAAGGGCAGCAGCAGCGCCAGCGCGAAGACCACGATCATCAGGGCGATCACCACCAGGTTGGCGACGGAGATCTGCACCACGCCCCAGTGGACGTAGTGCCCGGTGCCGTTGAGGTCGACCGGCGCGGCCAGGGTGTGTGTGCTGTCGTTTCCGGATCCGGTCATGGGCCCCGGCCTCCTCGATCAGTCGGACGTGACCAGGGGCTCGGCGCCTCCGGTACGGCGGTTCGGCGACACGGGCCGAATGGGGTGGTCCCGCAGCGGGTGAGGCACCGCCAGGGCGTCGGCGCGGCTCCCAACAGCACAGCCTCGCGCGTCGGCGCTCGGCCACGGACCAGGTGCCGCCGGGTTCAACCCGTTGGGCCGAGCGACCTGCCCGCCCCCGGTGAATGCCGGAACGCGCAGGACGGGGCGACCCGGGCGGTGTCGGCGGTCGGATGTCGAAGGATCGGCCTCGCGGACCGCGGACCGCGGACCGCCGACGGCCGACCGCCGACTGCCGGTCGGCTGCCGCACCCGAGCAAAGAGGCGCAGCCGTCCGGTACGGCTGATCTCCGCTTCGTGTGTGGCTCCGGTCTCGTCCGTGGCGCTCTCGGCCGTCCTCGGCCCCGCCCGTGGACGCAGGCGCCCCGACCTGGTGTCCACCTCGCGAGATTGCACACAATCACCCGTGTCCATTCGGCGAGGGAGGAGCTATGGTGCCTGAACAGAGGCAATGAGGCCTCGATCGGCAATCCGAAGTTGTGTACAAGACCGACAGTGGTTGCTCGATGTGCGTGATGTGGGCGAGAGGTGGACTTCCGATGGCTGACGACCAGCAGAGTGGCTCCCGGCATACGGCGGCGGCTGCTCAGGGGCCTTTGGCGGGGGTACGGGTCGTCGAGACGGGCTCGCTCATCGCGGGGCCGTTCTGCGGACAACTGCTCGGTGACTTCGGGGCCGAAGTGATCAAGGCCGAGGACCCCGGCAACGGCGACCCGATGCGGCAGTGGGGGAGCAACCTCCCGCAGGGCCTCTCCCTGACCTGGCCGATCATCGCCCGCAACAAGAAGTCGATCACCTGCGACCTGCGCAGGCCCGAGGGGCAGCAACTGCTCCGGGACCTGCTCGCCACGGCCGACGTGTTCATCGAGAACTTCCGGCCGGGCACCCTGGAGCGCTGGGGCCTCGGACCCGCGGAACTCGCCGAGCTGAACCCCCGGCTCGTGGTCACCCGGGTCACCGGCTACGGCCAGGACGGGCCCTACTCCCGGCGCGCCGGATTCGGCTCCATCGGCGAGGCGATGGGCGGCCTGCGGCACATCACGGGCGAACCCGACCGCGCGCCCAGCCGCACCGGCATCTCCATCGGCGACTCGCTGGCCGGCACGTTCGCCGCGCTCGGCACCGTGATGGCCCTGTTCTCCCGTGAGCACACCGGGCGGGGCCAGGTCGTCGACTCCGCGATCTACGAAGCCGTACTGGCGATGATGGAGTCGATCCTGCCGGAATGGGAGCTGAGCGGGTCACGGCGCGAGCGCACCGGGTCGGTGCTGCCGGGCGTCTCGCCCAGCAACGTGTATCCGACCCGCGACGGCTCGGCCGTCCTCATCGCCGCCAACCGGGACACGGTGTTCAACCGGCTGGCCGAGATCATGGGCAAGCCGGAGTGGCAGACCGACGAGCGGTTCGGTACCCATGCCGCCCGCGGTGAGCACCAGGCCGAGCTCGACAAGCTGGTCGCCGAGTGGACCCAGGAGCAGGACTCCGAGGCGCTGCTCGACCTCCTGCACGAGAGCGGGGTGCCGGCCGGGCTGACGTACACCGCGCAGGACATGTTCGCCGACCCGCACTTCGAGGCCCGGCAGACGATCGTCCGGCTGATGCACGACAAGCTGGGCTCCTTCCCGATGCAGAACGTCGCCCCCAGGCTGTCCGGGACCCCCGGCGCGGTGCACACGCTCGGCCCGGAACTGGGACAGCACAACGACGAGGTGTACGGCGGAATCCTCGGCCTCGACACAGCGGCCCGCGCCCTCCTGCACGAGCAGGGCGTCATCTAGCCGACCGGCCGCAGCCCCGGGGCAAGGAGAGGAGACACCCCCGTGAGCGTCAGAATCTGTGAAGTGGGTCCGCGTGACGGACTGCAGAACGAACCCGAACACCTGAGCCCGCGACAGCGCGCGGACTTCGTCGACCGGCTGTCCGCCACCGGCGTCGACCGCATCGAGATCGCCAGTTTCGTCAATCCCGCCCGTGTGCCGCAGATGGCCGGGGCGGAAGAGGTCTGCGCCGCGGTGGAACCCGTCGACGGCGTCGGTCTCGCGGCGCTCGTCCTCAACGAGCGCGGCTACACCCGGCTCGCGGAGACCCGGTGCGACGAGGCCCGTATGGCCTTCTGCGTCACCGAGACCTTCAACCAGCGCAACCAGGGCCGCAGCGTCGAACAGTCGATCGCGGAGGCGGCCGACATCGTCGCGGCGGCCCACGCGGACGGCCGCCGGGCCAGTGTCACGCTGGCCGCGTCGTTCGGCTGCCCGTTCGAAGGGGCGGTCGACCCGGGCCGCGTGCTGGCCATCGCCGAGCGGGTCGCCGCCACCGGCGCCGACGAACTCGTCTTCGCCGACACCATCGGCGTCGGGGTGCCCCAGCAGGTGACCAGGCTGCTCACCGGTGCGGCAGGACTGGGCATCCCGCTCGGCCTGCATCTGCACAACACGCGCAACACCGGCTACGCCAACGCCTACGCGGGGGTGGAAGCCGGCGTGTCGGTCCTGGACAGCTCCGTCGCGGGCATCGGCGGCTGCCCCTTCGCGCCGAAGGCGACCGGTAACATCGCCACCGAGGACCTCGTCTACCTGCTCGAAGGGCAGGGCGTGGACACCGGCATCGATCTCGACGCGCTGCTGTCCACCGCAGCGTGGATCACCGAGGTTCTCGGCAGGCCGCTGCCGGGACAGTTGCTGCGTGCCGGACGGTTCCCCGCGCCCGCGCGATGACCCGACAGGACGGTCGCGCGGCGGTATCCGGTCGCGCCCCGATCATGGTGCCGTACCGGGAGCAGAAACGATGACGAAGCCGTCGGTGAGGGTCTACGAGGACCTCCGCAGGAGCATCCTGACCGGAGCGCACCCGTCCGGCGCGTGGCTGCGCGAGGAGAACATCGCGACCACCTACGAGGTGAGCCGCACTCCCGTACGCGACGCGCTGCGGCGGCTGCAGGCCGACGGGCTCATCACCCTGCACCCCAACCGCGGGGCGCAGGTGAGCGGATTCGACGCCGCCGATCTCGACGACATCTTCAGCCTGCGGGCGCTCCTTGAGGGCTACGCGGCGCGCCGTGCTGCCGAACGTGACGGTTCGGAGGCCGAGCGCGAGGAACTGCGCGCGCTGTGCGACGCGATGGACGAGGTGGCGCGCAACGGTGGCGACGACGCCGACGACCGCATCACCGAACTCAACATGCAGTTCCATCGCGCGCTGCACCGGGCCGCCGGCAACGCGCTGCTTCCCGGGATCCTGTCAGGGGTCATCGAGATCTCCCTCGTACGGCACACGTTCCACAACTACTCCCCGCAGGAGATGGCGCGCAGCCTGCGCCAGCACCGGGAGCTGGTCGACGCGCTCACCGCCCGCGACGGGACGTGGGCGCAGTCGGTCATGACGGCGCACGTGCTGTCCGCGCGGGCGTCCCTGAGCCGGTACCGGGCCGACCAGCAGTCCGGGGACTGACGGGGCGCCGGGTCCCGTCATGCCTCGGCCCGACGGGCACACCCGCCGGGCCGTAGGACGGCCGCAGTCGCCGGGGCGCAGGACGGGCACGTCTGCCGGCGTGCGACGGGTACACCCGCCGTGCGTGCACCGGCCGTATCCGCCGTGCGTGCGACGGGCACATCCGCCGGGTGTACCCGTACCCGCCCGCACGCGGTGGGCGGGCGGCGCCTGACGGGCTCCGGGGCCCCTGCGGGTACCCCTGCCCGGCAGGGCCGAGGAGTCGGTCCGGGGGGTCGCCGGAGCACGGCGGTGACGCTCGTACACGCCGTGGACCAGCGGATTTCGCCACAGGGCGCGCTCCGCGGGACGCCGTACCCGGCCGTCCGCGGCGGTCCCGCGGCGGTCCGGCGGCAGAACTGATTCAGGTCTGTACGAACCGGCGGGCGCTGTGCTTTCATGCCTGTACCGACCGGACGGTACAACGAGGTACGACGACTGGAGGTGGTCATGAGCGGGCCTCTCGACGGGGTGCGGGTGGTGGAGATCGCCGGGGTCGGCCCGGCTCCGTTCGCCGCGATGCTGCTGGCGGACATGGGTGCCGAGGTGGTCCGGGTCGACCGGGTGCACGCGATCGAGCAGTCGCCCGGCATGGACGATTCCCGGTTCCGGATCCCCGAGCGCAGCCGCCGCTCGGTGGCCGTGGACCTGAAGTCCCCCGAGGGCGCGGAGATCGTGCTCCGGCTGGCCGGGACCGCCGACGCGGTGATCGAGGGCTTCCGCCCGGGTGTCGCCGAACGGCTCGGCATCGGACCGGACGAGTGCCGCGCCCGCAACCCGCGCCTGGTGTACGGGCGGATGACGGGCTGGGGACAGCGGGGCCCGCTGTCGGACCGTGCCGGTCACGACATCAACTTCATCTCCGTCGCGGGAGCGCTGCACACCGTCGGACTCGCCGGGCAGCCGCCGGTACCGCCGGTGAACCTGGTCGGCGAGGGCGGCGGCGGGATGCTCCTGGCCTACGGGATCGTCTGCGCCCTGCTGGAGGCCCGCCGGTCGGGGACCGGACAGGTCGTGGACGCGGGCATCGTCGACGGGGCGGCCGTACTGCTGTCGACGATGCTCGGGATGCGGGCCGCGGGCACCTGGAACACGGAACGCGGCACCAACACCCTCGACTCGGGCTCGCCCTTCTACGGGACCTACCGCTGCGCCGACGGCGAGTACGTGGCCGTCGGCGCAGCGGAGCGGTACTTCTTCGACCGCCTCCTGGACACGCTCGGCGTCGCCGACGACCCGAGGACGGCCGGGAACCGGCTGGATCCCGGGCGCTGGGATGCGATGAAGGAGTGCATCGCCGAGGCGTTCGCCGCCAGGTCACGCGCCGAATGGATGACGGTGTTCGACGATGTCGACGCCTGCGTCACCCCGGTCCTCTCGCTCGACGAGGTCGCGGGCCACCCGCACAACCGTGCGCGCGGCACGTTCCTCGACATCGCAGGGGTGGTGCATCCCGCCCCTGCCCCCCGCTTCAGCCGCACCCGGCCCGCGGCACCGAAACCGCCCGCCGCGCCGGGCCGGGACTCCGCCGACGTACTGCGCGCGGCGGGCTACAGCCACCAGCAGATCACCGGATTCGTCGAGAGGCGCGTGGTCGCGTTCCATGACCGCACCGCAGCTTCGCTCATCGACCGCACAGGAGGAAGAACGCCATGCTGATCAGTGACGTGCTGCGTCGCAACGCGATGCGGACACCGGAAAAGAACGCGCTTCTCATGGCGGACGGTTCGGGCTCCCGCACCTACGCCGAGCTGTACGAGAGGGCGATGCGCCTCGCGAACGCGCTCCTCGGCATCGCCTCGCGGGGCGACCGGATCGCGATCCTGTCCGAGAACAACCCCGAGTACGTCGAGGCGTACTACGGCGTCCCCGCCGTGGGCATGGCGCTGACCATGCTCAACTACCGCCTGCACCCGAAGGAATGGGTGTGGATCCTCAACGACTCCGGCGCCAGGGTCGTCCTGGTCGAGCAGCAGTATCTTGAGGCGCTCACCGAGCACCGCGCCGATCTGGAGACGGTCGAGCACATCATCGTCATCGGCGGGTCCCAGCCCGGCGTGCGCAGCTACGAGGACCTCGTGGCCGAGGGCCGGCCGACCGAGCCCGAGGTGCGGGTCGCCGACGACGAGGTCGCCTGGCTGCTCTACACCAGCGGCACCACCGGATTCCCCAAGGGCGCCCAGCTCACCCACCGCAACATCAACACCGCGCTGGTCCAGTCGGTGCTCGCCTACGAGCCGACACCGGAGACCAGCTTCCTCAACGCGATGCCGCTGTGCCACGTCGCCGGCTACCTCACGCCGATGCACCAGTTCAACGGCGGTTCCGTGCTGATGATGTCCGGCTGGGACCCGGAGCAGTGGATGCGGCTGGTCCAGGACCACCGGGTCACCAGCGGCGGCTTCGCCCCGACGATGATGGCGATGCTCCTCGCCCACCCGAAGATCGACGAGTACGACCTGAGCAGCCTGGAGTGGATGGGCTACGGCGCCTCCAAGATCCCCGTCGAGGTGCTGCGCCGGACGATCGAGCGGTTCGGCCCGATCGTGTACGCCGGTATGGGCATGACCGAGCTGGGCGGGAACATGCTGACCCTCGACAAGGCGGCCCACATCCGGGCCGTGAACGGCGAGGAGCACCTGCTCGACGCGGTCGGCAAGCCGATGGCCCTGGTCGACGTGCGCGTGGTGCGGCCCGACGGCGAGGACTGCGAGGTGGGCGAGGTCGGCGAGATCGTCGTCCAGGGCGACCAGGTCACCGTCGGCTACTACGGCAATCCGCGGGCGACCGAAGAGGCCTACGCAGGCGGCTGGTTCCACACCGGTGACCTCGCCCGCAAGGACGAGGAGGGCTTCCTCTACATCGTCGACCGGGCCAAGGACATGATCATCTCCGGCGGCGAGAACGTCTACTCCAGCGAGGTCGAGAACGCCCTCTACGAGCACCCCGCGGTCGCCGAGGCCGCTGTCATCGGCCTGCCGGACCCGGTGTGGGGCGAGAAGGTCGCCGCCGTGGTGGTCCGCAGGGAGGGGCAGGAGGTCTCGGCGGACGAGATCGTGGCGCAGTGCAAGAGCCGGCTCGCCTCGTACAAGCAGCCGCGCGCGGTGTTCTTCGCGGACAACCTGCCGAAGACGGTCAGCGGCAAGATCCGCAAGAACGACCTGCGGGACCGGTTCGCCACCGGGGAGTGACGTCCGTGGCGGGGAGCCACTCCGCAGGGAGTGGTCCCCGCTCCGGGAACGGCCCGAGGGCACGGTTCTCGGGCCGGACGGCGACATCAGCAACGCGTTCACCAGGAGCTGTACCGAAAGGGCGGTTGGCCATGGAAAGAACCGAAGAGTCCGCGGAGCCCGGCCAGGACATACCGCCGCCGCGGCGGGCCCTCTCGCGCCGGTCGCTGATCGGGCGCATGACCGCGGTGACCGCGGGTGCCTCGGGCGCCGCGGTGCTCGGTCCGGTCGGCGCGGCCGCCGCCGCGGACGGCAGGGGAGGCAAGCCGGGCAGGAGCCGCAAGCCGAAGGTGACCGTCCTGGCCACCGGGCTGAAGTTCCCCGAGGGGCCGGTCGCGCTCCCGAACGGTGACGTGCTCGTCGTCGAGGTGCTCGGCGGGAGGCTCACCCGGATCACCCCGGACGGCACCGTGTCGGTGGTGGCCGAGCTGGGCGGCGGTCCGAACGGCGCGGCCCTCGGTCCTGACGGCCGGGTCTACGTCACCAACAACGGCGGGTTGAACGGCTTCTCGGTGGGCGGGTTCACGTTCGCCGGCGGCACCCCCGCCGGCTACGTCACCGGCAGCATTCAGGTGGTCGACCTCGCCGACGGGTCGGTGCGGACGCTCTACACCGAGGCCGGCGGGCAGCAGTTGCGCGGTCCGAACGACCTGGTCTTCGACGCCCACGGCGGCTTCTACTTCACCGACTACGGCAAGACCGGCGCGACCGCCGTCGACCGGGGGCGGCTCTACTACGCCACCGCCGACGGGAAGTCGATCCGCAAGGTGGCCGACGGGATGGACGGCCCCAACGGCATCGGCCTGTCGCCGGACGGCAAGCGGCTGTACGTCAGCGAGACGTACACCGCGCGGGTCTGGTGGTGGGAGGTCACGGCCCCGGGAGTGATCAAGGGCGGCCTGTCCCTGGCCGGTTCCGGCGGCGGCAACTTCCTGTACACGGCGTCGGACTACACCAACTTCGACTCGCTCGGAGTCGAGGCCGGAGGAAACGTCTGCGTGGCGTCGATGATCCACGCGGGCATCTCGGTGGTGAGCCCGAAGGGGCACCTCGTGGAGTTCGTCGACATCAATGTCGGCGACGACCCGGGCATCACCAATATCTGCTGGGGAGGAAAACACCTGACCACCGCGTACATCACCGCCTCCAGTACCGGAAAGCTGCTGAAGGTGGAGTGGCCGCGGCGGGGCCTGGCACTGAACTGAAGGCCCGTCGGAACAAACGTAAAAAGCCAGCTGCAAAGAACACCCCGGGAAGGGAAAGCAAATGAATGTCACCACTCTTGCCACCGGACTGAAGTTCCCCGAGGGGCCGGTCGCGCTCCCGAACGGTGACGTGCTCGTCGTAGAGGTCCTGGGCGGGAAGCTGACGCGGATCACCCCGGACGGCACCGTGTCGGTGGTGGCCGAGCTGGGCGGCGGTCCGAACGGCGCGGCCCTCGGCCCCGACGGCCGGGTCTACGTCACCAACAACGGCGGCATGATGGGCTTCGAGGTCGCCGGCTTCACGTGGGCCGTCGGCATCGCGCCCGACTACGTCACCGGCAGCATCCAGGCGGTCGACCTCACGGACGGTTCCGTGGAGACCCTCTACACCGAGTGCGACGGACAGCAGCTGCGCAGCGCCAGCGACCTGGTCTTCGACGCCCACGGCGGTATGTACTTCACCGACTACGGCAAGAGCGACGGGGTCACGGGCGACAAGGGCCGGCTCTTCTACGCGACCGCCGACGGCACCTCGATCAAGCTGCTCACCGGCGGCATGGACGGCCCCAACGGCATCGGGCTCTCCCCGGACGGAACGCGGCTGTACGTCAACGAGACCTTCACCGCGCGCGTGTGGTGGTGGGAGATCACCGCGCCGGGCGAGATCAAGGGCGGCCTGTCCATGGGCGGCTCCGGTGGCGGCAACTTCCTGTACACCGCGCCCGACTACACGAACTTCGACGGGCTCGGCATCGAGGCCGACGGCAACCTCTGCGTGGCGTCGATGGTCCACACCGGCATCTCCGTGGTCAGCCCGGAGGGCGAACTGGTGGAGTTCGTCGACATCGACGTCGACAACGACCCCGGCCTGACCAACATCTGCTGGGGCGGCGAGGGCCTGCGGACCGCCTACATGACCATGGCCAGCACCGGACAGCTCATCAAGGTGGACTGGCCGCGCCCCGGTCTGGCCCTCAACTACGGTCCCACCGGCGAACCGGAGGGGGAGCAGGCATGAGCGCGGGCGTCTCCGCGCTCGCCGACCGGTTCTTCGCCGCGGTCTCCCATGGGGACCTCGCGGAACTGGAGGCGCTGTACAGCCCGGACGTGACCGTCTGGCACAACTACGACGACGTCGACCAGACGCGCGCGGAAAGCCTGCGGCTGCTCTCCTGGCTCGCCGCGAAGGCCGGTCCGCTGCACTATGTGGAAGTGCGGCGGACGGTCCTGGACGACGGCTTCGTACAGCAGCACGTCGTCGAGCTCGGCGGGCGGTGCGAAGGAATCCGTATGCCCGCCATGCTCCGGGTCTTCTGCGACGACCGGCACATCCGCCGGATCGAGGAATACGTCGACCCGAGCCCGCTGAACGTACGGCTGGCGGCGACGGCAGCACCTCGATGAGAACGCCGGCCGTGTGTGCCGTACAGCACGGTCGGCGGTGACAGCCCACGATTGACGGGAACACCTGACCAGATTACTGTACCGATCAGTCGGTACGGAGATTCGGTGCCGGGGCGCCGGATGCCAGAACATCCGGCGCCCCGGACGAAGACGGGAGCGGTAAGTGGAGTCATTCACCCACCTGCGGAAAGGCACGACGCCCCGCAGGATCCACGCGGACCTCGAAGGCCTCAAGGACGACGAGCTCGGCCGTGGCGGGTTCGAGGGCCGCACGGCGCACCTCTACCGACGCCACGACCCCACCCAGTACCGCAGCGAGGGTCCGCTGACCGGCGTCGACATCGCCGCGAGCGCGCTGACCCCCACCGACAAGGACGACCCGAGCGGCGCGCCGCTGCTGATGTTCAGCAACGCCGACTGCCGGATCTCGCTCAGCATGCGCAGCGCGCCCGCGCCGTTCTACGTACGCAACGTCGACGGCGACGAGCTGCACTTCGTGCACCAGGGCACCGGAACCTTCGTCACCGAGTTCGGCTCGCTGGCCTACCGCCCCGGTGACTACGTCTACATCCCCAAGGCGACGACCTACCGCCAGGTCCCCGACGAGGGCGGCGGCTGCGTCCTGGTCGTCGAGGCGGTGGACGAGTTCCGCGTCCCGCCGGCGGGCGTCCTCGGCCGGCACTTCCCGTTCGACAGCGCGCTCGTCGTGGTCCCCGAGGCCGCCGTGGTCGAGGACGACGGCCGGGACGAGTACGAGGTCCGGCTTTACCACTCCGGTCAGCAGACCTCGATCTTCTACCCGCACGACCCGTGCGACGCCGAAGGCTGGCGGGGCGACAACTTCCCCTTCGCCTTCAACATCGACGACTACAACGTGATCACCTCGGAGAGCGTGCACCTGCCGCCCACCGTGCACCTGTTCATGCAGGCCACCGGCGTGTACGTGATGAACTTCCTGCCCAGGGTCGCCGAGGGCGTGCCCGGGACCGAGCGCTACCCGTGGTACCACCGCAACGTCGACTTCGACGAGATCGCCTTCTTCCACGGAGGCAACGTCTTCGGGATCGACCTGCCGCCGGGCCTCATCTCGCACGCCCCCCAGGGCACGCACCACGGAGCCCCGGAGAAGGCCCGCGAACGCTCCCGGCGCCGCTTCGACCGGGACACCCGGGTCGAGTGGAAGATCATCGCCGTCGACACCCGACGGCGGCTAGTGCCCAGCGAGGCGGTCCTCACCGCGGCGGCCGAAGCCGGCGCCGCAGACCCGGAGATCCAGATATGAGCACCGAAGCCAAGAAGCACGCCTACGACCGCATCCCCTACCTGGTGATGTTCGAGGACACCTCGGCCTACCGCGACACGTACGGCGGGCCGAGCGCGATGGTCGCCCTGGAGAGCTACCTCCTCAAGCCCAAGGAGGTGGAGTCCGACACCGTCATCGTGTTCATGCACCCGATCGGCGGCGGCGCCTACCTGCCGATGATGAACGCCCTGGCCAGGGCCGGCCACCACGTCATCTACTGCGGCAGCCGCTACCGGGGCGTCGACAACGCCCTGATCATGGAGAAGGTCGTCCAGGACCTCGGCGCCTGCGTCCGTGACGCCCGCGACCGGCTCGGCTACGCCAAGGTCGTGCTGGCCGGCTGGAGTGGTGGCGGCTCGCTGTCGCTGTACTACCAGCAGCAGGCCCAGAACCCGACGGTCACCGCCACCCCGGCCGGCGACGCGCCGGACCTCACCCGCTGCGACCTGCCTCCGGCCGACGGCATCATGCTGCTCGCCGCGCACGTCAGCCGGCACGGCACCATGACCGAGTGGCTGGACGCCTCGATCCTGGACGAGAGCGACCCGGACGTCCGCGACCGCGAACTCGACCTGTACGACCCGAAGAACCCCAACCAGCCGCCGTACACCGCGGAGTTCATCGAGCGCTACCGGGCCGCGCAGATCGCCCGCAACCGCAGGATCACCGCGTGGGTGAAGACGCAGCTCGCCGAACTGCGCGAGTCCGGACGCGAGTTGGAGGAGCGCGGCTTCGTCGTGCACGGCACGATGGCCGACCCGCGCTGGCTCGACCCCGCCGTCGACCCCAGCGACCGCGCCCCGGGCTGCTACCTGGGCGACCCCAAGATCGTCAACAACGGCCCGGTCGGCCTGGCCCGGTTCAACACCCTGCGCGGCTGGCTCTCCCAGTGGAGCTACGACGACGCCAACGGCGACGGCGTGAAGTGCGCCGCCGACCTGCAGGTCCCCGCGCTGGTGATCGGCAACAGCGCCGACGACGCGTGCACCCCGAGCCACACCCAGCGCCTCTTCGACGCGGTCGGCCACCCGGACAAGACCCTGCACGTGGTCAAGGGCGCCACGCACTACTACGCGGGACCCGACCAGCGCCCCCAGCTGGCCGAGGCCATCGGCGTCATCACCGGCTGGATGGCCGAGCGCGGCTTCGCCCCGTCCGCCTGACCCGCCGCAGCCTTCAGCCCCGTACACCACCGACCGCGCACCCCTCGTGTGCCGGTCGTCCCCGAAAAGGTTTCCCATGCCCGAAGCAGTAATCGTCGAGGCGGTCCGCACCGCCTCCGGCAAGCGCCACGGCTCCCTGTCCGGCTGGCACCCCGCCGAGCTCGCCGCCCAGACGCTGATCGCGCTCCAGGAGCGCTCCGGCATCGACCCGGCCATCATCGATGACGTGATCATGGGCTGCGTGACCCAGAACGGTCCCCAGAGCACCAACGTCGGCCGGACGGCCGTGCTGGCCGCGGGCTGGCCCGAGACCGTGCCCGCCACGACCATCGACCGGCAGTGCGGCTCCTCCCAGCAGGCCGTCCACTTCGCCGCACAGGCGATCATGGCCGGCACCTGCGACGTCGTGGTCGCGGCCGGCCTGGAGTGCATGTCCACCGTGCCGATGTTCTCCAACGCCCCCGGCGGCGACATCCGCGCCGTCTACGGCGAGGCGGCGCACCAGCGCTACGCCGACCGCAAGGCGTACGGGGCCAGCGGTCTCGTCCCACAGGGCATCTCCGCGGAGCTCGTCGTCGACCGGTGGAAGCTGACCCGCGAGGAGCTCGACGCCTACGGTCTGCAGAGCCACCAGCGCGCCGCCGCCGCCCGCGACGAGGGCCGCTTCGACCGCGAGATCGTCCCCGTGCCCCGCAAGGTGCGTGACCGCGAGACCGGCGAGGTCACCGAGCCCGGCGACACCCTGCTCGCCGACGAGTGCATCCGCGACACGTCCCCCGAGGCGCTGGCCGGCCTCAAGCCGTCCTTCATCCCCGAGGGCCGGGTGACCGCCGGCAACTCCTCGCAGATCGTCGACGGCGCCGCCGCCGTCCTGATCATGAGTGCGGAGAAAGCCCGCGAGCTGGGCCTGCGCCCCCGCGCGGTCATCCGCCACATGGCCGTCACCGGCTCGGACCCGGTCGAGATGCTGACCGGCCCGATCCCGGCGACCCAGCGGGTCCTCGCGCGGTCCGGCATGAGCCTCGACGACATCGACCTCTTCGAGGTCAACGAGGCCTTCGCCTCGGTCGTCCTCGCCTGGCAGCGCGAACTCGGCGCCGACCCGGCCAAGGTCAACGTCAACGGCGGCGGTATCTCGCTGGGCCACCCGCTCGGTGCCTCGGGCGCCAAGCTGATGGTCACCATGCTGCACGAACTGGAGCGCACCGGCGGCCGGTTCGGCCTCCAGACCATGTGCGAGGGCGGCGGCATGGCCAACGCCACGGTCATCGAGAGGCTGTCGTGACCACGGGGGCCCACGTCATCGACCTGAGCGGCAAGGTCGCCGTGGTGACCGGGGCCTCCAGCGGACTGGGGCGCAGGTTCGCCCTGACGCTGGCCGCGGCCGGTGCCACCGTGGTCGCGGCCGCCCGCCGCACCGACCTCCTGGAGTCACTGGCCGCCGAGCACGACGGCATCGTGGCCCACCGGTGCGACATCACCGACGAGGACGACTGCGCGGCCCTGATCGCCCGCGCCGAACAGCTCGGCGGCGTCGACATCCTGGTCAACAACGCCGGCTGGGCCGACGCGCTGCCCGCATTGGATCAGCCGCTCGCCTCGTTCCGCAAGACCCTCGACATCGACGTGACCGCGCTCTTCCAGCTCAGCGTGCTCGCCGCGAAGTCCATGACGGAGCGCGGTGGCGGGGCGGTCGTCAACATCGCCTCCGTCCTCGGGCTCGTCGCCTCGGCCCCGATCCCCCAGTCGGCCTACGGCGCCGCGAAGGGCGCGGTCATCAGCCTCACCCGGCATCTGGCCGCCGAATGGGCCCCTTCCGGGGTACGCGTCAACGCCATCGCGCCGGGCTGGTTCCCCAGCGAACTGACCGCCGAGATGCTGGCCGACGAGTCCGCGAGCCGCTGGATCGCACGCAACACCCCCATGGGCCGGCCGGGCCGGCCCGAAGAACTCGACGGAGCCCTGCTGCTGCTGGCCGGACCGGGCGGCAGCTTCATCACCGGACAGACCCTCGCGGTCGACGGCGGATGGACCGCACGATGAGAGAGGAGGCACGCGATGGCTGTGCACCGTGATCTGTTCGACGAGACCCACGACGACTTCCGCAGCAGTTTCCGGGCCTTCGTCCAGGCCGAGATCGTCCCGAACCACGAGAAGTGGGAGGCGGCCGGCCGCGTCGACAAGTCCATGTTCCTGGCCGCCGGAGCCCAGGGCTTCCTGGGCATGGCCGTCCCGGAGGAGTACGGCGGCCTCGGCGTCGACGACTTCCGCTACAACGTGATCATCTCCGAGGAGCTGCAGCGGGCCAACGTCATCGGCTCGGGCATGTGCATCACGCTCCACAACGACATCGTGCTGCCGTACCTGCTGAGCGCGACCAACGAGGAGCAGCGGGCCCGCTGGCTGCCGGGCTTCGTCACCGGCGAGATCATGGGCGCGATCTCGATGACCGAGCCCGGCGCCGGATCCGACCTGGCCTCCGTCCGTACGACCGCGATCCGCGACGGCGACCACTACGTCCTCAACGGCTCCAAGACGTTCGTCACCAACGGCCTCAACTGCGACCTGGTCATCGTGGCCGCCAAGACCGACCCCGAGGAGCGCCACCGCGGCCTCAGCCTGATCGTCGTGGAGGACGGCACCGTCGGCTTCACCCGCGGACGTCATCTGCGCAAGATCGGACTGAAGAGCCAGGACACCGCGGAGCTGTTCTTCGACGACGCCCGGGTGCCGGCCGAGAACCTGCTCGGCGAGCCGGGCACGGGCTTCGCCACCCTGATGGCGAACCTGGCCCAGGAGCGCATGGCGCTGTCGGTCTCGGCGATCACCGGCGCCCGCGCCGTCCTGGACTGGACGATGGACTACTGCCGGGAGCGCGAGGCGTTCGGACAGCGGCTGTCCTCCTTCCAGAACACCAAGTTCGAGCTGGCCGAGATGCTCACCGCCACCGAGGTCGCCCAGGTCTACGTGGACTACCTCGTCCGCCGTCACCTGGCCGGGGAACTGGACGCCGAGGACGCCGCCAAGGCCAAGTGGTGGACGACCGAACTCCAGCAGGACGTGGTCAACCGCTGCCTCCAACTGCACGGCGGCTACGGCTTCATGGAGGAGTACCCGGTGGCCAGGGCGTTCCTGGACGCACGGGTGCAGACCATCTACGCCGGCACCAACGAGATCATGAAGGAGATCATCGGCCGGTCCATCGACGCACCCGACAAGCGGGCCCGCCGATGAGCGTCGACTGCGAGACGCGGGACGGCGTCGCCACGATCACCCTGAACCGGCCCGGCAAGCTCAACGCCATGACCGACACGATGTGGAGCGCGCTGGAGGCCCTGCTCGCCGGGCTGACGGCCGACCCCGCCACCCGCGCCGTGGTGGTCACCGGAGCCGACGGGGCGTTCTGCGGCGGCTCGGACGTCGAGGGACTGCTCGACGACCTCGACGCGCTGCCCGACCGGATCAGGGTCTCCAACCGCTGTGTCCTCGCCCTGCACGAGGCACCGTTCCCGACCATCGCGATGGTCGACGGGATCGCGGCGGGCGCGGGCGTCAACCTCGCGCTGGCCTGCGACTTCGTGGTGGCCAGCGACCGGTCCCGCTTCCTTCAGCTGTTCATCCGGCGCGGACTGTCCCTGGACAGCGGCGGCAGCTGGCTGCTGCCCCGCCTGGTGGGGGAGCGCAGAGCACGCCAACTGGCGTTCCTCGGCGACTCGTTGGACGCCGCCACCGCACTGGACTGGGGAATGATCACCTCCGTCGCGCCGCCGGAGGAACTGGCCGCAGAGGTGGACGCCCTCACCGACCGCCTTCGCAAGCTGTCGCCCTCGGCCCTGGCCGGCACCAAGTCACTGCTCAACAACGCCTGGCGGACCACTCTCGCCGAGGCACTCGAAGCCGAGATCGACAACCAGGTCGCGGTGATCGCCTCCCCCGAGGCACAGGCGGCGATCGCCGCGTTCGTCCGCAAACGCTGACCGGACACCGGCCGGGCACCGGCTCGGCCGAACCCCGCACCCCGCACCGCACACGAACCAAGGAGTCAACGATGGAACTGGCAGGCAGCTCGGCGATCGTCACCGGCGGAGGCTCCGGTCTCGGAGAGGCCACCAGCCGCCTCCTCGCGGCCAAGGGCCTCAAGGTCACCGTCCTCGACCTCGACGAGGTCGGCGGCAAGCGGGTCGCCAACGACATCGGCGGCCGCTTCATCGCCGCGAACGTCACCGACCCCGACCAGGTCATCGCCGCCGTCGACGCCGCCGTGTCCGACGCCCCGCTGCGCGTCGTCGTCAACTGCGCCGGCATCCCGAGCCTCGCCCGCACCGTCGGCAAGGACGGCGAATACGGCTCGGCCCACGACCTCGACGCGTTCCGCAAGGTCGTCGAGGTCAACCTGATCGGCACCTTCAACGTCGTCCGCCTCGCCGCGACCGCGATGTCCCGCAACGAGCCCGACGCCGACGGCGCGCGCGGCGCGATCGTCAACACGACGTCGGTGGCGGCCTTCGACGGACAGATCGGCCAGGTCGCCTACAGCGCCTCCAAGGGCGGCGTCGTCGGCCTCACCCTGCCGCTGGCCCGTGACCTCGGGGTCGTAGGCGTCCGCGTGAACACCATCGCGCCCGGACTGATCGAGACGCCGATCTACGAGACGGTCCCGAACCCGGCCGAGTTCAAGGCCAAGCTCGCCAAGGACGTCGTCTTCCCGCGCCGGCTCGGCCAGGCCGACGAATTCGCCAGCCTCGCTTGGGAGTTGCTCTCCAACAGCTACATGAACGGTGAAGTGATCCGGATCGACGGAGGTGTCCGCCTTCCCCCCAAGTGAACGACGCACCGCCCTGCCCGTCCGCTGCTGTCAGGAATGAAGCCCATGAGTAAGTCAGGATCACAACTTCGCGCCGCAATGCGGGAGTTCGTCGACGGTGAGGTCATCCCCGCCGAACGAGCCCTGGACGCCGGGGGCGACACCGCCGCCGTCGCGCTCAGGCGCCTGCAGACGAGCGCCAAGGAAAAGGGCCTGTGGGCGCTGGGCCACCCCGCCGAGATCGGCGGCGGCGGTCTGCCGTTCTACGAGTTCGCGCTGGTCAACGAGATCATCGGCCGCTCCAAGTACGGACAGCTCGCGGCGGGCACGCTGTCGATGCAGGACGCGATCATGCTGCACCGCTTCGCCGGCGAGGAGCAGAAGCAGCGCTGGCTGCTTCCCCTGGTGGCCGGTGACATCACCCCGAGCACCGGAATGACCGAGCCGGAGGTCGCCGGATCGGACCCGACGCTCATCCAGGCCACCGCCCGGCTCGACGGCGACGAGTGGGTCATCGACGCCCACAAGTGGTTCACCACGGGCGGCTCCGACGCGGCGTTCACCACGGTCTACGCCCGCACCGAGCCGGACGACGTCAAGGCCCATCATGCGCTGTCCGCCATCGTCGTGCCCGCCGGCACCCCCGGCTTCGAGGTCGTCCGCGTCCTCAAGACCATGGGCTCCACCGGCGGGGACCACTGCGAGATCCGCCTCACTGGGGTCCGCGTCCCCTACGAGAACCTGCTCGGTGAGCGCGGCGGCGGATTCGCCGTCGGCCAGATCCGCCTCGGCCCCGGCCGGATCTTCCACGCCATGCGCTGGCTCGGCCAGGCCCAGCGCGCCTTCGAGCTCATGGTCGAACGCGCCAACACGCGCTACGCCCACGGCTCGCTGCTCTCGCAGAAGGGCGAGATCCAGCGCTACGTCGCGGAGTCCGCGGCCGAGATCCACGCGGCGCGGCTGATGGTCCTGGACGCCGCGAAGCAGTTCGACCAGGACGGACAGGCCCGCATCCAGATCAGCATCGTCAAGTTCTGGGCCGCCCAGATGCTCCACAACGTCATCGACCGGGCGATCCAGGTCCACGGCGCGCTCGGCGTCACCGACGACACGCCGCTCGAAGGCATGTACCGCGAGGCGCGCTTCGCCCGCATCTACGACGGCCCGGACGAGGTCCACCGGATGGTCGTCGCGCGACGACTGCTGGCCGACCCCTCCCGCGCCCCCTGGCTCCAGGACGGTCTCGATGACTGACCAGGAGGAGATCGAGACGCGTCTGAGCGCCGTTTGGGGCGCACCGGTGTCGGCCACCGTCCCCAGCGCCCTGCCCGGGGGCGCCAGCCGGCAGACCATGCGCTTCACCGTCGAGGTCGCGGGCCGCTCCCGCGACCTGGTCCTGCGGCGAGACCTGTCCGGCCCGGCCGGTGCCGAGACGATGGACCTGGAAGCCAAGGTCATGGCGGCTGCCGCCGCGGCCGGGGTCCCGGTCCCGGAGCTGGTGGACAGCGGGGCGTCGCTCGGCGGCAACCCCTACATCGTGATGAGCCTCGTGGAGGGCGAGGTGATCCCCCGCCGCCTGCTGCGCGACGACGCCTACGCCACGGCACGGGAGACCCTCGCGGCACAGTTCGGCGCCATCGCCGCGCGGATCCACACGATGTCCCCCGACACCCTCGGCGGACTCGGCCGGCAGGACCCGATCGCCGCGCTGCGCGCCCTGGCCGAACGATGGGACTCGCCCAGGCCGTCGGTCGAACTCGCGATCCGCTGGCTGGAGGACCACCCGGTGCCCGCCGTCGCCGACACCGTCGTCCACGGAGACCTGCGCAACGGCAACGCCATCGTCGGCCCCGAGGGCATCCGCGCGGTCCTGGACTGGGAACTGGTCCACCGCGGAGACCCGGTCGAGGATCTGGGCTGGCTGTGCGTGAAGGCGTGGCGCTTCGGTTCGGCGCTGCCGGTCGGCGGGTTCGGCACCCGCGCACAACTCCTCGACGGCTACGAGCAGGTGGCGGGCTGGCGCCCGACCGACGCGCAACTGCACTGGTGGGAGGTCTACAGCACGCTGCGCTGGGTGCTGATCTGCCGTCAGCAGGCCGCCGTGCACCTGGAGGGCGAAGAGGACTCGCTCGAACACGCGGTGATCGGCCGCCGGGTGTGCGAGGCGGAGTTCGACCTGCTGCTCGCGCTCGGACTGACGCGGCCGGAGAAGGTCGAGGACACGCTGGCCGTCGTCGACGCAGCGGAGTCCGAAACGGTCGGCACGGGCGCCGCGCCCCACGACGCACCGGACGCCGACCATCTGCTCGCCGTGGTCGAGCGCACCCTCGCCCGCGGTGAGCTCGGTTCGCAGGGCGGAGGCGGCTACCTCGCCAGGGTCGCGGCCAATGCCCTGCGGATCGTACGGCGGGAGCTCCTGCTCTCGGCCGAGGTCACCGAGCGGCACCGCGGGCGGCTGGACGGCCTCGGGTTCGCGACGGAGCGGGACCTCGCCGAAGCCCTGCGTTCCGGCGCCGTGACGTCTGTGAACCCCCGCGTCGTGGAAGCCGTCGTCGGGACGGTGCGGGACAAACTGCTCGTGGCCAACCCGGCGTATCTCGGCCGGCCCGACGCCCCGGAAGAGAGCTGACAGCGAGGGGCACCGGCACCCGCAGGCGGGCGCGACAACCCTCGGTAGTCTCTACCTCCCCCGGCAACCTTCTCGAGAATGGCAGGTCAATGGCCCCCAAGTCACCTCAGAAAGCTCGGATTCTGCGTGCCGCGGCGGAGTTGTTCGCCGAGCACGGCTACCACGGCACAGGGATGGCCCAACTCGAGTCGGCTGTCGGGCTCCAGAGAGGTGCGCTGTACCACCACATCGGGAACAAGGAAGCCCTGCTTTTCGAGATCAGCGCCTCCCAGCTGCGCGTGATGGTCGAGATCGCGCTCGAGATCGAGAAGCGCGTGGAGGATCCCGAGGAGCGGTTCAGGGAACTGGCCCGGACGCTGATGGAGAACATCGCCGACCACGTTCTCGAATGGACCGTCCACTACCGGGACTTCACCGCGCTCACGGGCCCGCTCATGGAATCCGTACTCGATCTGCGCAAGCAGTACGAGCAGGTGTGGCGGCGCACGCTCAACGCGGGCATCGACGCAGGGGACTTCAAACCGCTGCCCGAGGCGGTGGCGTTGAAGGGAATCCTCGGAATGTTCAACTACTCCTACGTGTGGTTGAAGAAGGACGCCGGACTCCCGCCGCGCGAGATCGCGGACGTCTTCTGCGACACGTTCCTCGCCGGCATCCTGCGATCCGCGCCGTCCAACGGCTGAACGGCTGCAGAAAACGTCGTCCGAGCAACTGAGCCGGAACGACCGCACCACAAGGAGAACGACAATGTCGGACGAAGTCCTGGTCGAGCGCCGCGACGGCGTGCAGATCATCACCATCAACCGGCCGCAGGCGAAGAACGCCCTGAACCTGGCCGTGGCCCGCGGCATCGCGGAAGCCGTCGACGAGCTGGACGCGTCCGACGACCTGCGGGTCGGCGTGCTGACCGGAGCCGGCGGAACGTTCTCCGCCGGGATGGACCTCAAGGCGTTCCTCCGGGGCGAGAGCCCCGCGATCGAGGGCCGGGGCCTGGCCGGCATCACGATCACCCCGCCGAAGAAGCCGCTGATCGGCGCGGCCGAGGGCTGGGCGCTGGCCGGAGGGTTCGAGCTGCTGCTCGCCTGCGACCTGGTGGTCGCGGGCGACACGGCCAGGTTCGGTGTCCCGGAGGTGACCCGCTCCCTGGTGGCGGCCGCCGGCGGCGCACTGCTGCTGCCGCGCCGTATCCCGTACGCGATCGCCATGGAGATGCTCCTCACCGGCGATCCGATCACCGCGCAGCGTGGTGCCGAGGTGGGCCTCGTCAACCGGCTGGTGCCCGCCGGGACGGCGTTGGAGGCCGCGCTGGAACTGGCCGCACGGGTGGCGTCGGCCGGCCCGCTCGCGGTCGCCGCGACGAAGCGCATCGCCCGCTCCAGCGCGGACTGGACGCTCGCCGAGGGCTGGGAGGAGCAGGAGCGGATCATCGCGCCGGTCTTCGTCTCCGAGGACGCGCGCGAGGGCGCAGCCGCCTTCGCCGAGAAGCGCAGCCCGGTGTGGAACGGCCGCTAGGACGGGTGGTGACGGTCCGTCGGGTGCGCACCCATGGACCGTCTCCCAGCCCGTGGATCTCCGCCTCGGTGGATCTCCGCGTCAGGCGATACGTCCGACGTACGCCAGCGCCTGCCTCAGCAGAACGCCTTGACCGCCCGGCATGTCGTCGGTGACCACGGGTGACGCGACCTCTTCCGGACTGAACCAGACCAGGTCGAGGGCGTCCTGCCGGGGGCGGCAGTCGCCGGTCACCGGCACGATGTAGGCCAGGGACACGGCGTGCTGGCGCGGGTCGTGGAACGGTGTGATGCCCAGCGTCGGGAAGTACTCGGCGACGGTGAAGGGCTGCAGGGAGGCAGGGATACGGGGGAGAGCCACCGGCCCGAGGTCCTTCTCCAGGTGTCGCAGCAGGGCGTCGCGGACCCGCTCGTGGTGCAGCACCCGGCCGGAGACGAGGGTGCGGCTGACCGTCCCGTCCGGACCGATACGGAGCAGGAGCCCGATGTGGGTGACTTCGCCGTTGTCGTCGACGCGCACCGGTACGGCCTCGACGTACAGGATCGGCATACGGGCGCGGGCCGATTCCAGTTCGTCACGGGACAGCCAGCCGGGCGTGGTTTCGGTCAAGTCAGACATTGCTTGATCATACTTTCCGTGCGTCCGCTGCGGGCGTGATGCTCCAGGTCAACGATGCCCCAGCGAAAGGGGCATCGCGCGTCTTTCGTCGTCAGCCGCACGGTATCGGCCACACGGTGTGGGCCATGCGGTGTCGGCCGCACGGTGTCGGCCACGTGGTCTCGGCCGCGCGGTGTCGGCGCACCGGGGCCGGACGCGGCGGAGAGGTCCGGCGGCTTCGAACGGTGCGCCCCGGCAGACTCGTAGCCTGGTACCCCCGTTATCTTCTTCGCGGTTCCGCAACGGGACCGCTGGCCTCCGGGCCCGGCATGACTGTGTCCCCCTGTCGAAAGCATGACCTGGGGGGTGG
>NZ_JBIAQF010000013.1:196011-278461 GCF_042888885.1 Streptomyces sp. NPDC002742 | reverse complement strand
TCGGGGGGAGGTAGACGACGTCGAAGCCCATCTCCGCGATCGCGGGCAGACGTTCGGCGGCCGTCCGGAACGTCCCGTGCACCGCGGGACCGCTCTGACCGCTGCGACCGCTCTCCGAGCGCGGGAAGAACTCGTACCAGGAACCGAACAGCGCCCGCTCCCGCTCCACCAGCAGCGGCAACGGGAGGGAGCGGGTGAGCCGTTCACGCAGCGGATGCTCCGCCAGAGCGGCTTTCACCGCCGGCGCCAGGGCCGCCGCGAGCCGGTCGGCCGGGGGACGGGCGTCGTCGCGCAGGGCGTCCGAGGCGGCCAGCACGGTGTCCCGGCCGGTTCCCTCGGGAACCCCGGCGGCGGCCCGCTGGTGGAGTGCGGCGCCCTCCTCCAGGACGAGACCGATGTCGGTCCCGGCCGGGATCTTGACCTCGGCGGCGCGCCGCCACCCCGTCACCGGGTCGCTCCACGCCTCCACCAGGTAGGTCCAGTGGCCCATTTCCGACGGCGTGACAAAGGCGCCCCAGCGGTCGCTTCCAGGGGCCAGTTCGCGCATCGGCGTCCACGGGCCGGGGCGGCCGCCCGGATCGCGCAGGACGACATTCGCGCCGACCGCGTCATGGCCCTCGCCGAACACGGTGGCGGTGACCTGGAAGGTCTCGCCGACCACCGCTTTGGCGGGCCGTCTGCCGCATTCGACGACCGGGCGCACATCCGTGATGGGTATGCGGCCGATGTCCCTGTTCGCGTCCATGCGCCTCGCCTCCGCGGTTCTGGGCCCGAATCGTCGTTGCCGCGAAAGGCCCTTTCGGTGCGGTCCTCGGGACCGTCGTTCAGATCCGTGCCGGAACGTCCTGCAGATAGACCTCGGCGGCGTTCGCCGCCTCCCGCGCGCAGCGCTTCCCCATGAGGACGCACAGGGTGTAACCGGTGTTCTCGAAGTTCCCCCGCACCACACGGTCGGCGGGAGTCGCGAGAAGCAGACGTTCCCACGCCCGGTAGCGCTCCAGGTGCCTGGCGACCTCGGCTTTGGCAGGCAGCAGCATCACGCTGGTCACCTTCCCGATCTCTCGACCGCGCACGGCTCGCCTGGCCGGCGAGTGAGGGCCGTACGCGAAGCGGAGCCGCCCTGTCACGGAGCGACACCCTCACTCATGGTGCCCGTACTGCGACCGAGCGTCTTGTTGGTTCTTCAACAATGTTGGGAGTGCTCTCGTGTTGCACGAATGGAGTAGCCCTCTCATCCTGAAGGTCACTCAGGAGCGACAACTGCTCACGCTTCGTACTCGGGGCTCGGTCCCGCAGGGGGCGAGGAAGAGCGAGAGCTTCGCCGGTGAGGAGCCAACGACGATGAAAGCCGCAGTCCCCTGCTACTACCACCTCGACGTGGAGCTCAGCCAGGAAAGGGTCGGACAGGTCAAGCGGATCCTGGCCGCGCACCTCAGGTACTGGAACCTGGAGAATCTCGTCGAGTCGGTCTGCCACTGCGCGGAAGCGCTGCTGCGCACGATCGAGCAGCATGCCGCCGACAAGAACACGACCATCGAGATGTGGTGGAACGGGCAGCACCTCATCGCCGCCGTCTCGGACAGCAGCCAGGACATCCGCCCGCACAAGGCGCCGCAGGGATGTCTCGCCCAGATCGCCGCCCTGAGCGACGGCTGGGGCTGCTGCGCCACGGACGTCGGGGGCAAGATCATCTGGTTCTCGTGGCGGGCGCGCGCCGCCGAACACGCTCCGCTGGACCCGCCCGTGCCGGCGCCCAGTTTGCGCGAGGCGCGCCCGACGCCGCGGTACGCGGTGCTGCCGGACGCCGGGCTCGCCGCCGCCCGCGACGAGTTCGAGTCGGTCGCCGCCCGCGGGTGACCCGTCGGCGGACCCTGCCGAGGTCCTCGTGCGGTGATCACGAACGCACGCCTGGAACGCGCGCCTCTCCCCTCGGGGCGTCACCTGCGACGGCGAAGGAACCGACTTCGCCCGCTTCGCCCAAGTCGCCGAGCGCGTCGATCTCGCACTGATCGACGCGCTCGGCGACGTCCGGACGGTTACGCGCGACCCGGCTCCGAGGACCGGCCGGCGACACGCGGGACGTGCAACCGGCGCGACCGGCCGTCGTGGAACACCCGTCGGCCGAACGGCTGTTGCTCAACTCGTCGTTTCCGAAAGAGGTTCGCGGGTGACGGAAGGCCGCGAGGGCCGGCACGTTACGTGGAACTCGTTTCCGCCGGGGTCGAGGAACTCACCGGATTCCCCGGCGCGATGGGTGACTTCGAGCCGCAGTCGGTTCCGCGCCGTCTTCGGTGCGGCAGGCGGCCCCATCACCAGCGAGACCCTGCCGGTGGGCCTCGGACGCAGCCGGACGCCCCAGTCGGGGGACTCGACCACGTGCCAGTCGGCCTGGGACCGCCAGAAGGCCCCCTGCTCGTGGCGGTCCTCCTCGGCGACGTCCAGGCAGATCGCGACGAGACCGGAATCGGCGAGTACACCGGGGTGTCCGGGACGCAGCACGCAGAACTCGTTGCCCTCCGGATCGGCCAGCACGTCCCACGGGACATCCCCCTGGCCGATGTCGACCCGCGTCGCACCGAGTGAGAGCAGGCGTGCCACCTCGGCCTCCCGGTCCGGCCCTCCGGCCAGGTCGAGGTGGAGCCGGTTCTTGAGTGCTCTCTTCGGCTTCGCGGCCGGCTCGAACCGCAGCCGCAGGCCGCCCGTCAGGCCCCGCGTCGCCTCCAGCCAGAAGCGGTCCATGCGCGTGACATCCAGCGCGTCGATCACGATCCCGGTCAGCATCCCGTTCCCCAATCCCTCGAACCCGTCCGCCCATTGTCGACGCCGCTGTCGGCATCGGTGAGGAACTCGGTGTAAGCACCAGGCGGCCTGTCGCCGTGTGTCATCGGCCGGTCTGGCTCCCGGCCTGGGTGACGTGGGCGTCCCGGACCGCCGCGCTGGGAGGGTGCCACGGATGTAGGCTGGTCATGAATCGGGCCAGAACGGGCACATCGGACCCATCGGCGGGGACCGGCCCAGGGCCCGTGCGCCGGGACCTGGGGCGGTCCCCAGATACGGGGAAGCACATGTCCATCACACCGGTACAAGCGGCGCGCCAGGAACTGTCCGGATTCAAAGGGCAGCTGATCGGCCCGGAGGACCCCGGATACGACGAGGCCCGCGCCGTCTACAACGCGATGATCGACCGGCGGCCCGCCCTGGTGGCGCGCTGCACCGACCCGGACGACGTCGCCCTCGTCATCGGCTTCGCCCGCGAACACGCTCTCCCGCTCGCGGTGCGCGGCGGCGGTCATCACGGGGCCGGCCTGAGCACCTGTGACGACGGCGTGGTCCTCGACCTCTCCCCGCTCAAGGACATCGAGGTCGATCCGGCCGCCCGCACGGTACGCGTCGGCGGCGGCTGTGTCTGGGGTGAGGTCGACCGCGCCACCAACGCGCACGGCCTGGCCACACCGAGCGGCATCATCTCCACCACGGGCGTCGGCGGCATCACCCTCGGCGGCGGCATCGGGCACCTCACCCGCAAGTGCGGGCTGACCATCGACAACCTGCTGGAGGCCGACCTGGTCCTGGCGAACGGTGAGCGTGTACGGGCCAGTGCCGACGAGAACCCCGGTCTCTACTGGGCGATCCGCGGAGGCGGCGGCAACTTCGGCGTCGTCACCTCGTTCCTTTTCCGGCTGCACGAGGTGAGCACGGTCGTCGCCGGGCCCACCTTCTGGCCCGTCGAGCTCGGCGCCGAAGTCCTCGCCGCCTACCGCGACTTCATCCCGAACGCACCCCGTGAACTGGGCGGCTTCTTCCTCTACGGCTCGGTCCCGCCCGGACCGCCGTTCCCGGAGGAGATGCACCTGAAGAAGGTCTGCGGTGTGGTGTGGTGCCGCGTCGGGGACGACGCCGACGCGGCCGCCCGGGACATGGCACCGCTGCTCGACGCCTTGCCCGCACCCCTGCTGCACGGCCCGGCGCCGATGCCGCACCCCGCGATCCAGTCCGCGTTCGACGGTGTCTACCCGCCCGGCGACCAGTGGTACTGGCGAGCGGACTTCGTCGACGAGATCCCCGCCGAGGCCGTCGCCCTGCACGCCAAGTACGGTGCCGAAGCGCCGACATGGAAGTCGACGATGCACCTGTACCCCATCGACGGCGCGGTGCACGACCACGCCCCGGCGGACACCGCCTGGAGCTACCGGAACTCCGGCTGGGCCTCCGTCTTCGTCGGCGTGGACCCCGACCCGGCCAAGGCCGATGCCGTCAAGCAGTGGAGCGTCGACTACTCCGAGGCCCTCCACCCGTTCTCGGCGGGCGGCGCGTACGTCAACATGATGATGGACGAGGGCCAGGAGCGCGTACGGGCCAGCTACCGCGACAACTACGGGCGGCTGGCCGGCGTGAAGGCCGAATTCGACCCGGGCAACCTGTTCCGCCTCAACCAGAACATCGAGCCGGCGACGTCCGACTGACAACCAGGGCGGGTTCGCTCACGGCTTGCGGGCCACGCCGCCGTGGACTTCTGTGGGCTCGGGCGACGTACCGGGCTCCGGACGCCACAGGGTGCAGGACACGATGCCGGGCTCGACCGGTTCGAGGCCCTCGTAGTACGCGCCGATCTGTTCGGGGCTGCGCAGCACGTACGGAACAGCGCCCGTGTCGTCGTACCCCTGCTGGGCCTCCTTGAGCGCCGCGTCGGTGTCCGTGCCGTCGTAGTGCACGAAGCAACTGCCGGAGGGCAGCGCCGCCTGGAGCCGCCGGACGATCGACCTGGCCTCCTCGTAGTCCTGGATGTGTCCGAGGATGCCCATCAGCATCAGGGCCACGGGCCGCGAGAAGTCGAGGATCCGGGACGCCGCCTCGATGATCTTCTCGGGCTCGCGCAGATCCGCGTCGATGTAGTCGGTGACGCCCTCGGGCGTGCTCGTCAGCAGCGCCTGGGCGTGACGCAGCACCAGCGGGTCGTTGTCCACGTAGACGATGCGGGACTCGGGCGCCACCCGCTGGGCGACCTGGTGGGTGTTGTCGTACGTCGGCAACCCGGTGCCGATGTCGAGGAACTGGCGGATGCCGAGCTCCCCGGCCACGAAGGTGACGGTACGGATGAGGTAGTCGCGCGAGACGCGGGCCATGGTCTCGATGTTCGGGGCCACTTCGCGGTACGCGTCGCCGGCCGCCCGGTCCACCTCGTAGTTGTCCTTCCCGCCCATCCAGTAGTTCCAGATGCGAGCTGAGTGCGGCACCGTGGTGTCGATCTTGGAGAGCGCGTCCTGGTCGGAGGCGGGTAAGTCCGTCATGAGAGTTCTCCTGCCGTGCGTCACGCGGTCGGTTCTCCAACCTATCGTCAACATGCTTACGCAAAAGCCGAGTTGATGGATCGAGCGAGTGGGGGCTCGGGCGGGGCGGGCCGGTCCTCCGGTGTCGAGGGTGATAACGGGGACATGCTGGGCCAGGGTGCGCAGCACCCGCTCGTAGGCGCGGGCCGCCTCGGTGTCGTCCGTCTCGCCCGTCATGTGGACGAGCGCGCCGTCGCGTTCGGCCACCGCCTCCGCGAAGTCGAGCGCCTGGATCCAGGTCACCCGGGAGCGCCCGCGGCGCAGCGGTCCGTAGACCAGCTCGTGGACCAGGCCACCGTCGACGGCCAACCGGCCGGGGGTGGACAGGAGTTCGCGGTAGGGCTGGGTGGGGTCCACATGCTGGAGGTGCCCGCGCAAGGGGCGGATCATGAACTGATGGAGGGTCAGCTCGGCGAACAGCGGTTCCCTGTCGAGACCGTCGGGACCCTCGACGACAAGGGTCCGGCACCGCGTGAGGGCCTGGTGGAGGATCATGCCCGTACCCACTCCCTCCGGGACGACCGGCCCGCCCAGTGTGGGGGGACAACCCGCACGGCGGGAGGGCGCGTGCGGGTTGTCCGGTTGTGGGGGCGTGGTTGCGGACTCGCCGGAGGTGCGGCGCGGGTTCCGGTCAGGCGATCAGGAAGTCGGCCTGTCCGGACTTGGCGCCTTCGACGAACGCGGCCATCTCGTCGCGGGAGCAGATCAGCGCGGGTCCCTCGGGGTCCCGTGACTGGCGCAGGGCGACGCTCCCGTCGGGAAGCCGTTTGGCCTCGACGCAGCTTCCGCCGTTGGTGCCGCTCCAGGGCTTGTGCCAGCCCTCGGTTCCCAGCTCGACCGCGGACATGCCGTTGTGCACGGATCCCATGGATCACAACTCCTTACGCAGTTCACCCAGGATGGCCCTGGTCCGGGCGACCGGCTCCGCCTGTACGGACATCCGGTCCAGTACTTCGAGATAGCTGACGACGTCTTCGCGCCGGTCGACGTAGACCGCGCCGACCAGGTTCTCCGTGTAGACGATGTCGGGGAGTTCGGAGAAGCCGAAGCGGAAGTGGTGGAACGGGCCGAACGCGCCGGGATGGGCGCCCACGCCGAAGGGCATGATCTGGATCCGGACCTTCGGCATGTCCAGGACCTCGGTGAGCCGGTCGAACTGGGCCCGCATCACCTCGGGGCCGCCCACCGGCCTGCGCAGCACCGTCTCGTCGAGGATCGCCCAGACGGCCGGGGCCTCCGGCTTGGCGAGCAGGTCCTGACGCTTCATCCGCAGGGCGACGCGACGGGCGATGTCCTCCTCCGGCGCGTTGGGGAAACCGGCGCGCATCAGCGCGGTGGCGTAGCCGCGGGTCTGCAACAGGCCCGGAACGTAGTGGGGTTCGTAGAGACGGATGACGCTGGCTTCGCTCTCCAGGCTCACATACGCCTTGAACCACTCCGGCAGTACGTCGCGGTACTTGTACCACCAGCCCGGCTGGTTGGCCTCTCTGGCCAGGGCGAGGAAGCCGTCGACCTCCGCCGCCGGAACCCCGTAGACGCGGAGCAACTCCCTTACGTACGGGATGCGGAGCCCGACCTCGGCCTTCTCCATCCTGCGGACCGTCAGGGGCGTGACCTCGATGGTACGGGCGGCCTCCTCGAAGGAGACGCCCGCCTGTTCCCGCAGATGCCGCAGCCGCTTCCCGAGAACCATGCGCAGGACGGTCGGCGCGCTGCCGCCGGAGCGGTTCTCGCTCACGTCCTACCTCCCGGAAACGGCCGTCTCGGCGTGCAGTGTGCCACGCGGTCGAAGAGAGTGACAGAGCGATGCGGATCGTTCTGAAATTATCAGAACGCCGGTTGCACAGGCAGTGGGCGGCCCACCATAGTGATCGAGTGACCTGTCGCACATTCGGCGACGATCACGCTCAACTGCGCCCAGCCGTACAGGAATTGAAGTCTCGGCAGGTATCGGCCGGAGCGCAGCCGCACGCGGATGTGAGGCGATACGGGATGGCCACCGTGACCGAGGGACAGGCGAGGAGCGCCGGCAGGGCCGCCGGGGGCAATCGGGTGCTGGGGACCGCGCTCAAGGAAGCCGGCTGCTCCTACGCCTCCCTCGCCCTGCGGGTCAATGAACTGGGACGCCGTCAGGGCACGGACTCCCACTACGACAAGGCGTCGGTCACCCGGTGGCTCCAGGGCCAGCAACCACGCGGCGGCACGCCGGAGTTGATCGCCACCGTGCTGTCCGAGCGACTCGGCCGCGCGGTCGGTCCCGCGGATCTCGGCTTCCACTCCGATCCCCAGCGCCCGGTCGCGAGCAGAGCGCTCGTCTACGGCGAGGACGTGGCGGAGACCCTGTACACACTGGCGGAACTGGGCTCCACCGACATCTCCCGCCGCAGCCTCCTCGGCGCGGTCCCCTTCGTCGCGGCGGCCCTGTCGAATCCCCAACGCGAGTGGCTGCTCTGGCTGTTGGAGCACCGGGACACGGTCTCCCCGACGCTGCCGGTGAGTGACGGACCGGTCGAGCAGGTGCACGCGATGATCGCCGTGTTCGACCAGATGGACAACCACTACGGCGGCGGCGGAGTCCGCACCAGCATCGTGCACTACCTGTCCACCGAGGTCGTCCCCATGCTCCAGCAGCGCGGCACACCGCCCCGGCAGCGCCACCGGCTGTACGCGGCCGCCGCGCGCCTCGCCGCGATGGCCGGCTGGAGCTCGTACGACGCGGGGGAGTACGGCCTCGCCCAGCGCTACATGACACAGGGCCTGCGCCTGTGCGCCGAGGGCCGCGACCGGGTGCTGGGCGGCCAGATACTCGCGGGACTCTCCCACCTCGCCACCAGCCTCGGCCGTCCCGACGAGGGGGTCGCGCTCGCCCGCGCCGGAATCGTCACGGCGCGGGGGGCGGGCAGCCCCCTCGGCCTGATGCGGCTGTACGCCATGTCGGCGCGCGGACATGCCGCGCAGGGGCGTCCGGACGACGCCTCCGAAGCGCTGCGGCTGGCCGAGCGGCAACTGGCGGCGAGCAAGGGGGCCGAGCACGAGTCGCCGTGGGTCCGCTATCTGGACCACCACTACCTCCAGGCCGAGTCCGCCCTGTGCTTCCGCGACCTGGGGCTCGCCCGCCAGGCCGAGCGCACGGCGAGCGAGTCGCTGGGCTCGGGAGCCGACCGGCGCAGGCGCCAGGCCATCAGCCGATCCGTCCTGGCGACCGCGCACCTCCAGCAGGACCGCCTGGACGAGGCGGTCGGCACCGCGACGCTGGCACTCGAAACCCTCAGCGCCGTGCACAGCGAGCGCTCCGTCCAGGCCCTGCGCGACTTCCGCAGGCGCCTCGAACCCCGCCGCGGCGAGCCCGTCGTGCAGGAGTTCGAACGCCGCTCCCGCGGTGTCCTCGGGGCGGCGGCATGAGCGGGGGGCCGCTCACCGAAGGGCCGGGCGCGATGCCATGACCGCGAGCGGCGCCACCGAATCCCCGAGGGGCTCAGTACCCCTCGGGGGAGGGGGCGTTCTGCGCGCGGTCCACCGGGAGGTGCGCGCCGGAGATCCCGCTCGCCCAGTCCGACAGCAGGAACGCCACGACCCGGGCGACCTCCTGCGGCGCCACCGGGGCACCGCCCGGCAGTTCCGCCGCCACGAAACGGGCGAACGCCTCGGGATCCTCCCGGCGCATCCGGTCCCAGCGCCTGCCGGGGATCAGCATCGAACCGGGGGAGACCGCGTTCACCCGGATCCCGTCGGGACCGAGCTCACGGGCCAGCGACGAGGCCAGCTGTATCTGCGCGGACTTCGCGACCGAGTACTGCGCGGGCGGTCCCGGCTTCCAGCCGGAGATCGAGGCAATCACCACGACGGAGCCGCCGCCCGCGGCCCGCAGATGCGGCACCGCGGCCCGTACCAGCCGGGTCGCGTGACCGACGTTCACCGCCCAGGTCGCCGCCCAGTCCTCCGCGTCCGCCTGCTCGAAGCCGCCGCCCCGAGATCCGCCCGTGCAGGCCACCACACCGTCCAGGCCGCCGAAGAGCTCCGCCGTGTCCTCGACGAACCCTTCCAGTTCCCCGGGCGTCGTGACATCGAGCGGCCGGGTGAACACTCCGGGGCCCATCGAAGCGGCGAGCGCCTCCAGACCCCGCGCGGTGCGCGCGCAGGTGGCCACCCGCACGCCCTCCGCGGACAGCAGCCGCACGATCTGCTCGCCCAGTCCTCGTGTACCGCCGGTGACCAGCACCCGTTTGTCACGCAGGCCGGCTCGGCCGGTGTCACCGTCAAGGGACACCGTCGCCCGGCCCCCGCTCCCGTTCCTCACAAGATCGAACATACATCCCACGCCACTACGTCCTTGCAACCGGACAACCCGAATACCCCCTGGTCGCCGAGGCAGCCCGACGTGTTGGCTGCACGGGCAGCCGCCGAGACGGCCTCCCCCCGCGCTGCACCCGAAGGAGGACCGATGACGGCATCCAGGGCGCCGCGCCGCGGGCCGTCGGCCTCACCGGCCCCCGACATCCGGGCTCTGGAGCACGAGACGCGGGTTCCGGAACAGGCTCCGCGCACGGCGGAGGACCACACGGCCCGCTCCCACCCCACCGAGGCGACCGTGGCCCCCGGACCGGCAGCGCCCCCGCCGTCCGGGGCCCAGCCCCTCTCGGAGGACCCCGTGCGCCCCCTGCCCGCCGAGCCCGCGCCGTCCAAGGACACCCCTTCGAGCCCGGTACGAGGCGCACACCTCCTGCGGACCACCGTCCCGGCGCACCCCTCGCGAGTGCCCGGGGTGCGGGCCATGGTCGCCGAGTACCTCACCCGTCTGCGGGTGCCGCCCGAGCGTGCCGAGGACGCGGTGCTCGCGGCCGGCGAACTCTTCACCAACGCCCTCAGACACGGCAGCCCGGACCGCGGCGACACCGTCACCGTCATCGTCGAGTGCGACCCGCGCGAACTGCGCGTGTCCGTCGCCGACCGCTCGTCCGCACTGCCCGCGGCGCGCACGGCGGGCGGAACCGAGGAGTCGGGACGCGGACTGGCGATCGTCGCCGCGCTGGCCGACGACTGGGGCATCGCGCCCGCCGACCCGGGCACCACGGGGAAGAAGGTGTGGTTCTCGATGGTGCTTCAGGGGGCGCCGTGAAGTCGTCCTGCTGGCGGCGAGCAATACTCGATCCCGCCGAATGCGTCGCCTTGGTCGTCGCTCCCCGTGGCTGAAGGCTTGCCGTGATGCTTCGGCCTCCAGCCCTCGTCGTTCTTGGCCGTGCCGGCGGTGTCTGGCAGGCGGCGGAGACTCCACGCTCTGCCCGCTGCCCAGCCTTGTCTGTTCAACGGCCTCGTCGCTGGGCAGCCGCCGCGTCGGAGAACGCGCTGACTTCTGGATCCTCGGGCCGCTACGGTGGAACCGCCTGCGGCACGCCTGCCGGCCGCCGCAAGGTCCTGACCAGCCCGTAACCGCACTTCGCCGAACCACCTCCGGGAGGCCACCTCCTGCGCGAGCCGTTTCCGCAGCTCACACCACCTGGCCCGCACCCATGTGACCCACACCACGACCCGAAACCGGCCCCGCACCGCGATCCTGCGCAACGGACAGAATCACCGCAGGTCAACCAGGGTGAAAACCGGGAAGGATTTCATGACAACGCCCACCCCAAGGGCATGGAAACGAGCTCGATGCGGTCGGTCTGGACGGTGAGATTTCATAACAACGCCCACCCAAGGGCATAGAAACCGCTTCACCAGGCTCCCGGACTCATCGAAGTTGCACCCCGATTTCATAACAACGCCCGCCCCAAGGGCATAGAAACGTAGGGGTCTCATTATAGCCCTTGTAAAATGTGCGAGCATTTCAGGACAATGCCTATCTGAAGGGCATGGAAGCTGACCGCTATCGATGGTATCCCGCTATCGGCGGCAGGGTTTTTATAAAGTCGGATTTCGGCGATGAATTTCTAGGTGCAGGGGGATGCTGAAGAGATCGAGTGGGGCGGTGTGCGGCGCGGCGAGCTGCCGACATGAGTCGGTGATCGAACCTCCCATCCTGCGAAGGAGCTTCATGGCGACCGATTTCAACGTGGGCATGTTCCGCGGTCCGTGGCTGGCACGGTTACGGGGAGCGTCTTCATGGAAGGTCATGTCCCGCGCATAGCAGAGGGAGGCCGGTAGCCCACATCCCCTGTGCTGCTCGCGCTGCTGCCCTCGGGGTTCCGTACAGGCCCATCCACGGCCGGGCGAACGCCAGTGCGGTTGTCTGGCTCGCGGCTGGTGGCCGAAGTGATGTGCCGAGGTGTTCGGGCCGTCTGTGTCGTTGTCCGGCGGTCTCTTCGTGTGTCGGTGAGCTTCTCGGTGTGCGTGGGCGTCTGCGCACGATGGGTCGGGCGGTGAGTTTGGGGTAGGGGTGGGCCGGTTTGGGGATTTTGGGGTGATGGGGAGGAAAGGGGTCGTAGGGTTTCAACCCCGGCGGCTGCCGTGACGGTGCGTGGTTGTTCGGGTGTGTCCGGTTAAGGGCGGCTGTGGGGGCGGCTTCTGCTGGAGGGGGCGGGGTGCCGGTGCGGGTTCGGCTGGTGTCGTTCGAGGCGTGGAACATCACGCGTTTCATGTTCGTGACGGGCAAGCGGCGTGAGATCGCCGGGGCGTCGGAGCTGATCACGTATCTGGACCGGGTGTGGGTGCGTGCGGCGCTGGAGGAGTTGTGCGGGGGGTTCGTCGAGGAGTGGCGGATCGAGGACCGTCCGGTTGAGCTGCTGTCCGCGGGGGCGGGTGCGGTGCGGGTGCTGGTGCGTGAGGGGGAGTTGGCGCGGCGTTTGGTGACGGCGGTGACGTTGTCGGCGTTGCGGCAGGCGCCGGGGCTGGATGTGTACGGGGTGGTGGGTGAGGCGTTCGACTGGGATGCCGATGGTGCGTTGCACGAGGCGTGCGTGCGCGGGGGCGCGGAGTTGGGGCGGGCGCGGATGGAGCGGCCGTCGGTGGATGCCCGGTTTCTGCGGTTGCCGGTGGTGGACGAGTGCGCGTCGACGGGGCTTCCGGCGCAGGCTCTGGTGGAGCAGCCGGGCGGTGGGGAGCGGGGGTTTGAGCCGCGGTCGGCGGAGAGCCGGGCGAAGTGGCTGGCGTACGGCAGGACGGGTGAGGGTGAGGGGCTGAACCGTCTGGCGTCGCTGGCGGGTACCACGCCGGCGCGGCTGGGCGGGGTGGTGGAGCGGCTGAGTGAGCGGGCCGAGTGGGTGGGTGTGGTGTATGTCGACGGCAACGGGCTGGGGCGGGTGTTCCAGGATTTCGCCGCTTGTCTGCCCGGGCCGGGAAACCGCCTGTACGCGGACGCGCTGCGGGCGTTCCAGGTGGGGTTGCAGGCGTGTGCGCAGGAGGCGTTCGCGCAGGCGGTCGGTGAGGTGACGGCCCTGGGGGCGAGCCGGAGCGGCGGGCGTGGCCGGGCGGGCGGGGCCGGAAAGGGGGAGCGGGAGGCGGCGCCGGTGCTGCCGCTGATCCTGGGGGGTGACGATGTGATCGCGGTGTGCGAGGGCGCGTGGGCGCTGCCGTTCGCACGGGCGTATCTGGCGGCGTACGAGCGGCTGACAGGGGCGTGCGAGGCCGTCACGGGGGCGCTGGGGAACCGGGGCGGGGCGGGGTGGGTGGCGGCGTCGGCGGGGGTGGTGATCGTGAAGGCGCACTTTCCGTTCGCCGCGGCGGGGGGCCTGGCCTACGGGCTGTTGCGGGAGGCGAAGCAGGTGAAGCGGGAGGTCCCGGGGATACCGTGCTCGGGGCTGGCGTTCCATGTGCTGTACGACAGTTCGGGGGCGGATCTGGGGAGGATCCGGGCCGGCACGCAGACGGGCGGGCCGGACGGGGAGGAGGGAGGGTGGGCGGCTTTGGTGGCCCAGCCCTATGTGGTGAGCGACGAGGTGCCGGACGATAACGGGTGGGTCAGGGGCCGCAGGTGGACGGACCTGCTGGCGCGGGTTGAGGCCCTGCGGGCCCAGGGTGAGGACGGGGAGCGCCGGCTGCCCATGTCGCAGCTGCACGATCTGCGGGAAGGTTTGTTCGCGGGGCCGGGGGTGGCGGATGCGCGGCTGGCCAATCTGCTGCCGCGGTTCGGGGAGCGGGGGCTGGGCGAGCTGACCGGTGAGGGGTGCAGCCTGTTCTGGGCGGAGCCGTCCGGGCGGCGGGTGACGGGGCTGCTGGACGCGATGGCCGCGGAACCCTTCCTGCCTTCGGGAGGCGGTCGGTGATGGAGCTGACGGTCCGTCTGGTGATGCTCAGCGACTGGCATGTGGGTACGGGTTCAGGCGTGCACGGCATGGTCGACCGTGCCGTGCAGCGGGACCGGTCCGGCCTGCCGTACGTGCCGGCCAAGTCGGTCACCGGGGTGTGGCGGGACGCCTGCGAGATCGCAGCTGCCGCCCTGGACGGCCCGGACCGGGGGGCACAGGACGGTGGGAGCGGGCACGCGGTGGGGTCGTGGCAGGCGTGGGTGGAGTACCTGTTCGGCAGCCAGCCCGCCCTGGAGGAGCGCGGTGTGCTCTCCGCCGGCGGCGGGCGGGGGCCGCGCCCGGCCGCGCTGTTGGTGGGGGCCGCCCACTATCCGCCCGCAGTCGTAGCGGCACTCGGCGAACGGCCGTTGCTGAAGGCGTCGGCGGTCTTCCTCAAGCCAGGAGTGAAGATCGACCCGGCTACCGGTGCGGCGGAGCGGGGGATGCTGCGGTTGGAAGAGATGGGCCGATTGGGCGCGGTGCTGTCCGCGCGGGTGTCGCTGCCGGGCTTCGCCGGGCTGGACGCCGGGCAGCAGACGGCGGTCCGGGCGCTGCTGGCGGCGGGCGCGGGCCTGGTGGAGGGGCTGGGCGGCAAGCGGCGCCGCGGCGCGGGCCGCTGCCGGCTGGAAGCGCCGCACCTGGAGCCCGACTGGGAGTGGCTGAAGAGCGGCCCGCCCGCACCGGCGGTCCCCGGCCGGGCGCAGGATCCTACCCCCGGCCCGCTCCCACCCGCCGAGCCGAGGGCCGCAGGTTCCGGCCACGAGCCCGGCGGTGAACGCGACCGGGAGTGGGAGATCGCCGATCTGCGGCTGGTGCTGGAGCAGCCGGTGGTGGCGCACGAGCGGACCGTGGGCAACGCGGTCCGCAGCCTGGACCACGTGCCCGGCTGGATGCTGCTGCCCGCGGTCCTGGAGCGGATCGGCTCACCCGCGGCCACCGCAGCGGCCCGCGAGGGGCGGCTGGTCGTGACCAACGCGCTGCCCGAGATCGACAGCCGGTGCGGCCGACCCGTCCCGATGGCGCTGCTGCACGCCAAGGACGACCCGTTCGACCAGCGGAACCTGATGGCGGAACAGCCCGGACCCGGCTTCGCCGGCGAGCCGTTCGACGGCGGTCACGTCGGCGCCCACGACCAGGGGGCGGCCACGGCCGTACGGGTGCGAGAGGCTGCGCGCAGCGAGCACACCCACAACACCGTCGACGACCCTGTGCAGCGGCCCACCGAACGGGTCGGCGGGCTGTACACCTACCAGGCCATCGCCGAGGGCACGGTGCTGCGCGCGCAGGTACGCGTCCCGGCCGGTGTCCTGCCGGACGGCTGGACGGGGCGGCTGGCGGGAGGATGGCGGCTTGGGCGGTCCCGCAAGGACGGCTACGGACGGGTGCGGGTGACAGCCACCGAGGCGGCAGCACCCCTGCGGGAGGCGGACCTGGACGGGCCGCTGAGGGTGTGGCTGCTGTCGGACGTACTGGTGTACGACGCCCGGCTGCGCCCGAGCACCGACCCCGCCGACCTGGCCGAGGTTTTGGGCCGGGCCCTGGGCGTGCGGCTCGCACCCTCGGCGCACCCATCTGACGGACGGGCGGCGCAGGCCGCCGGGGTGCGCCGGCACGATCCGTGGCACCGGCGCTGGGGCCTGCCCCGCCACAGTCTGCTGGGCCTGAAAGCGGGCAGCTGCCTGCAGTTCGACGTGACCGCGGGGGACCTCGATCCGCGGGCGGTGGCGCGTGTGGAGATCACCGGGATCGGCTTGCGCCGCGCCGAGGGCTTCGGCCAGGTCCTGATCGGCGACCCGCTGCTGTCCACAGCCCTGTCCGGCGCCGCCGCCGCGCACAACCCCGCCGACGTGCCGGCGCCGTTCGCCGCGCCGCCGTCCGAGGCGTCCGGCGCCGAGGACGGGGAGGACGACACGGACGCGGCAGCGGACCGCGCCGCCGCTGCCGCATCGCTGGAGACGATGGTGAGAGCGGCCTGGCGGCAGGAGATCCACCGCACCAGCGAGGCCCTGGCCGCCGGCCCGGACGGCCGTGACAGGGTCCTGGGCGCGGGACATGACCAGGTGCCGCTCTCGCAGCTCGGCGCCCTGCGCACCCTGCTGCACCAGCTGACCAGCCCGCAAGATCCGCGGGCACAGGCCTGGCTGGACCGGCTGACGACGACCGAGATCAGGCGGCAGGCCTGGCCCGAGGCCGTACGTGACCAGCTGCGACGGCTCCTCACCGGACAGGACACCGTCTGGGGCCTGCTGGATCTGCCGGAAGACACACTGACCACCGGCCCCCTGCCCGCCGCCGACATGCGCAACGAGATGTGGGCGCAGGCGGTGCGTGCCGTGGTTGAGGACTGCCTGACCGCTTACGCCCGCGACCGGGAGACACGATGACGAGCGCGGCACCGGAGCGCCGGGGGCGGGCAGTCGCGCGCAGGCTGCGGGTCCGCGGCTGGCTGCGAACCCTCAGCCCCCTGCACACCGGCGCAGCAGGCCAGGGCCCGGCTGGGCTGCTCACCGTCGCCGTCGATGGTCTGGGCCGCCCCTACGTTCCGGGCACCGGCCTGGCCGGGGCGCTGCGTGCGGTGGCCGCACGCCTGCCCGGCGTGGACGAGGAACACCTGCGGGACCTGTGGGGGTGGATGGAGCCGAAGGGGCAGGAAGGTTCGGTCAGCAGGCTTCTCGTACGCGATGCTCTTCTCGCCGAGGGCACCGGGCTGGACGAGGACGGGATACCTGACCGGACGCTGGAGGCGACCCGGCTGGACAGCCGTCTGTCCGTCGGCATCGACCGGGTCACCGGCGCCGCGGCCCACGGGTTCCTGCACGGCCGGGTCGTCGTGCCCCGCGGCACCTACCTGCGGCTGGAGATGGACCTGGAATCCGCCGCCGACGCCGCTGCAGGGGGGCAGGCCGCAGCGGACGCGGAGCATCTTCGGCTCCTGCTGCGCGCGCTGCGGCACGGGCAGGTCCGGCTGGGCGCCGCCAAGACCCGCGGCCTGGGCCGCGTCGAACTGCTCACCGGACAGACCGTCGTCGACGAGCACGATCTGACCACCCCGGCCGGGCTGGTCGCCGCCCTCGGCCACGGCGGCCCGGTCACCGGCTGGGACCTGGCCGGCGAGGACGGCGCGCTGAGCGGCGGGCCACCGCTGGAGCAGTTCACGGTGCGGGTCGACTGGCATCCCACAGCGCCGCTGATGGTGCGCTCCGCCGTTGACGGCGTCCTGGCCGACGCCATCCCCTACACCAGCGCGACCCGGCCCGGGAAGGTCGCGCTCTGCCTGCCCGGCAGCGCCCTGAAGGGCCGGCTGCGCGCGCAGGCCGAACGCATCGAGCGCACCGTCCGCCAGGTGGACGTCCCCTCGTCCGCCGACGGCGACCCGGTTGAGCGGAGCGCGGCCTTCCGCCGACAGCTCGACGAACTGGCCGCCGTGCGAGCCCTGTTCGGCGCCGCACCCGCCGCACGGAACGCCCAGCACGCCGACCGGCGGGGAGCCGGCGCACTGACCGTGGACGACTGCTTCTCCGACGCAGCCCTGCCCGAGACGCTCTGGCAGGTCCTGTTCGGCGGCCCCGGCGGCGAACAGGAAGCCGACGCTGACACGGCGCTGGAGTCCCTCAGCGACCACGGGTTCGCCAGAGCCGACCATGTGGCCATCGACCGGTGGACCGGCGGCGCCGCCGAAGGACGGCTCTTCAGCGTCCTGGAACCCCACGGCATCACCTGGGAACCCCTCACCCTCACCATCGACCAGGCCCGCCTGGACGCCCACGGCGAGACCGGCGCAGCGGCAACGGCCTTGCTGCTGCTGGTACTGCGCGACCTGACCGCCGGACGGATCCCGCTGGGCTGGGGCACCAACCGGGGCATGGGCAACATCACCGTGGACGCCGTCACCCTGACCCTGCCCGGCCACGACGACCCCGTCGCGCTTCAGGAGTATCTGGCCGGCCCCGAAGCGGCCGACCTGACCGAGCAGTGGTGCCGCTACCTCGACGGGAGCCCCGCATGATTACCGACACCCACGGGACACGGACCTCTGTACAGCTGTACTGCCGGGCTGCCGACGGCATCGGCCTCCACGACGCGCTCGCACGTGCCCCTCTCGCCGGGGCCGTCGCCCTGCTCTCCACACCGGACACGTTCGTCATCGCCACCGTGCGCGACGACGGCCGCTGCGCTACTGCCGACGCCGATGCGCACCTGGGCGAGGTGTTCGAGGCCCGCGTCTTCGTCCCGGACGCCGAACTGCGCTGGACCGCCACCGCTCCAGGATCCGGCCGGGCCGTCCTGCTGGCCGAGAACCCGGCCCTCCTGCCCGCCGATCCCTTCAGCGAGGACGTCGCCGCACTGGAGGCCGTCGACATCATCGAGGCCCGCTACCTGCTGTGGGGCCGCCCCGTGGACCACGATCCGGCCCCGGACGGCTGGACCGCTCTTCACACCCCGCGCATCGGCACGCTGCGCGTCCCGGCGCCGCGCCCCGCGCCGGACGAACGGATGCAGCTCGTCGCCCGCGAGTACGTGGCCACCGAACCCCGGCACGGCAACGCCTACATCTGCGAGGAACGTCTCCTGTACCTGGAAGCGGCCCGCCCCGAACGGAGGGGGAAGCCCCATGGCTGACCGCAGCGGACAACTGCGCTGGGACAGCGCCAAGGCCCAGCTCTTCGTCGACGGGGACGGAGCGAGCCGCCCGTACCGCGTCAAGGACGCGATGCTCGGCCCCGAGCTCGGCCCCCAGGCCAGTGCCCACCTGGACGGCCTGCGCGTCGACTACGACTGGCCCAACGGGCAGCCGAAGAACGTCCGCCCGCACGGTGCTGCCGGCCCCCAACGGCGGCCGAAGCCCGCCGCCCGGCCCCCGGCCGGCTCCGAGGAGTTCGTCAACCCCTACCTGTTCATCCCCGCCCGCCCCCGCACCGGCCGGAACAGTGATCTCGGCGACCGGCGGCCCGGCGGCCACCACCGCATCCGCCCGGACCGCTGGAGCGGCCGCATCGCCGTCACCCTGACCGTGAACACCCCGCTGCTCCTCCTCGACACCGCACGGGCCCAGCACGCCGCGAACGGCCACGCCACCTACCCGGTGCTGATGCGCGACGGTTCTCCGCACCTGCCCGCGACCTCGGTCAAGGGCATGCTCCGCGCCGCCTACGAGGCGGTCACCAATTCCCGTTTCGGGGTCTTTGCCGGGCACGGTGACCGCCTCGGCCATCGCAGGGACGTAGGCACCAGCAAAGGCATGGTGCCCGCCCGGATCAGCGACGACGAGACCGAGGTCGTCCTCCTTCCCGGCGACACCCCGGTCGGGGGACAGTCCGGCAGACAACCGGTGATGCATGCGGCCTGGCTGCCGCAGTACAGGAAGGGACAACCCACACCCCAGCCACGCATCCGCTACTCCGGCCCCGGCGCCCGCGCTGCGGTCCACGGCGATTTCGTGGAAGCCGAAGTCGAGCTGCGCCGGCACCGCAGCAACAACTTCCAGTACTGGCAGGTCCTGCCGGGAACACTCACACCGCTGCCCGCTTCGGCTCCCTGTCGGCCCTCGGCCGCCCCCACCGCCGGGGGCGAGCGCAAGACCATCCGCGGCTGGGTGTTCATCAGCAACCAGAACATGGGCAACAAGCACGACGAGCGGATCTTCTTCACCTGCACCCAGGACCCGGTACCCCACCCGCTGACCCCCGCCCTGGCCACCGAGTGGGAAAACCTCATCCGCGACTACCGGCAGGCCCACCGTCCCCAGGACATCAACGAGCGCCCCGCCGCCCACGGCAACGGCCGCGCCCGTCCGCAGGACTTCCTCGGCCACGAGCCGGGCAAGACAGCCTGGAGCCCGCACCAGTACGACGACGCCTACCTCCGCCTCAAGGCCGGCACACTGTGCTATGCCGCCGTCGAAGGCGGAAAGATCACCGGACTGTATCCGGTGGCGGTCTCCCGCGCCCTGTTCGACAAGCCGCCCAAAGACCTGCTGCACCCCACCCTGGCGCCCGCGTCCACACCGGACGAGCTGTCCCCGGCGGACCGGGTCTTCGGCTGGGTCAACCCAGCCGGTTCCGGCGCCTACCGGGGACAGCTCCGTATCGGCCCGGTCACCTGCGACACGGACCCCTCCGAGGCGATCGAGGAGTTCCCCGGCGACGGCGTCGCGCTGGCAGTCCTCAGCAACCCCAAACCCCAGCAGGGCCGCTTCTACCTCACCCCCGACCAGAACGCCCCCCAGCAGCCCCTGCCCGCCGGCACCCCCAAGGCCAAGTGGTTCACCGGCAAGCAGGGCCCGCGAGGCCGCAAGGCGTACTGGCACCACGCCGCCCTCCCCGACGGCTACTGGGACAACCCCGCCCCCGGCGGACACACCCCGGAATACCGCCGCCCGGACGGCGAAGACAAAAACCCCGTACGCGACGACCAGAACCGCTCCGTCCTCGGCTGGATCCGACCGGGCACCCGCTTCCGCCTCACCCTGGACGTGGACAACCTCACCGACACCGAACTGGGCGCCCTCACCTGGCTGCTGACCCTGCCCGAGCAGCACTTCCACCGCCTCGGCCACGGCAAGCCCCTCGGCTTCGGCAGCGTCCGCCTCGACATCGACCCTGAGCGCACCGACCTGGGCACCGGCGGCCACTGGCGCACGTACTACCGCACCCTCGCCCCGGCGCCGCAACGGGCGGCGGAGCCTCCCGACCCGCTGTGCCGACGCCTCGCTGCCGCCTTCGAGGAACTCGTGCGAGGCCGGCCAGGAGGCCCCTGCCCCGAACTCGACGCCTTCCGCGCAGCGGCCCGCGGCACCCCCGGCTCCGCCGTGCACTACCCGCGCACCACAGCTGACCCGGGCCCCGAGACAAAGTCGTACGAGTGGTTCGTCGAAAACGAACGCGAAAAGGGCGGCCCCCGTCTGAGCCTGCCGTCCTGGCACACCCCTCAACTGCCCATCGACCCCAGCAACCACCCCTCCGGCCGCCAGCCCCACCGCGGCACCGGCCACCGCCCGGCGGGCAAGGGCAAAGGAGGCACAGCGCGATGACCGAACAACCACCCACCCCCGCACCCCGAGCCCCCAACCGCATAGCCGAGCGACAGAACCAGACCCGCGCCCTCGACCTCCTCGACACCTATAGCCGCCGCTACCGCACCGCAGCACGATGGCGCCGTCTGCGGGGCATCGGCACCTACGCCCTCGCCCTGCTGACACCGCTCCTCGTCCTGGCCTGGCCCGGCCAGTCAGCCCTGATCGGATCCCTCGCAGCCGCCTGGCTGGTAATCGGCCGGACCGTGTTCACCTACATCGAACAGTCCTACAGCACCCGCGCCGCCGACATCCAAGAAGCCCTCGACACCGATCTGTTCGGCCTGCCCTGGAACGCAGCCGTCGCCGGCCGCCCGGACCGGGTCCGCGAGGACATCGCCGAAGCCGCCCCCTACCGCCACCGCCCCCAGTACCAGGACTGGTACAACACCGACGACACCACTCCCTGGCCCGCCGACGTCCTCCTGTGCCAACTGCAAAACGTCGCGTGGGGCCGGCGCAACCACCGTGCCTACCTGCCCTGCCTCATCGCCGGCGGCACCGTCCTCGTCCTCTTCGACCTCGCCTGGGCCATAGCACGGAACATGTCCGTCTACGACTTCCTCATCATGCTGTTCCTCCCCACCGCCCCCGCCCTGCTCGACCTCGGCGACCTCATCCTCAGCCACCTCAAGCACAGCGGGGCCAAGGGCCGCATCGAGGACAACATCCGCGAACTCCTCCAACGCCTCACCGACGGCGAAGACCTCGACCCCGACGAATGCCGACGCGTCCAGGACGCCATCTACCAACTGCGCTGCACCGGACCACGCATTCCCGGCTGGTTCTACCGCTACCACCGCACGACCGACCACACAGTCCACGGAGCGTCCATCGACGACCTCCGCCGCCAGACCACCGCCCCCGCTCCCAGCTGACGCCCCACCACCTCGCCCGCAAGGCAGGCCCTATGCCAACCACCTGGACCCTCCGCCTCCACCACCCCAGCCCTTCCCCCTACCCGGTCACTCCCGTCCAACTCAACGGCCTGGCCTGCACACTCACCGAGCACCCCGACTCCGACCACACTGCCCAGACCAAACCCTTCAGCGTCTCCCCCCTCTTCCAGGACAACTCCACAACCGACCACCGCATCCTGCGCATCGGCTGGCTCGACGACGGCAACCCCCTCGATCTCACTCACCTCCCCGGACAACGCATCCGCCTCGGCCACAACATCCTGACCACCACCGACATCCGCCGCGAGCACACCCCCTACGCCTCTCTGCTCAGCCACCCGCCCGCCGCCCGCGCCCGCTTCACTTTCCACTCCGCCACCTACTTCAAGAGCTCCGGCAAGTGGATTCCCGTGCCCGACCCCCAACTCCTCTTCCCCGGCCTGCTCCGCCGCTGGAACACCTACGCTCCCGTCCCCATCTCCCACGAGCAGACCGACGGTCTCCTGCCGTCCATCGCCATCGCCGAACACGACATCCGCACCGTGCCGGTCGCCTTCCCCCACTCCCACCGCACCGGCTTCATAGGCACCGCCACCTTCACCCTCACCGGCTCCGCCCCGATCACCGCAACCCGCGTCTTCCCCGCCCTCTGCCACCTCGCCGCCACCGCCGGCACCGGCGCCCAGACCACCCACGGCCTCGGCCACACCCAAGTCCACCTCCACCCCACCGCACACCCCGTAACCGCCCCCACCGCTGCACGCCCCGAAACTCCAATTCCCGCGCGGCACGTTCCCGCACGTCAACCCCGCCGAAGCAGCGGCATGTGACGCCCGTCACCATCCCGCAGAAGCCGGGCGCACGATCCTGCGCAACGGGCATCATCACCCCAGGTCGGGACCCTCAATTCCAGGGAAGCATTCCCGACCGACGCCCGCCCGAAGGGCATAGAAACGTCCCTGTGCTCACGCCTCAACGCTGAGGCGCACACGAATTCCCGATCGACGCCCGCCCGAAGGGCATAGAAACTTCTCCGTCCCACAGTTGGAAGCTGCTGGATCGTACCCGGATTCCCGACCGACGCCCGCCCGACGGGCATAGAAACTCTGATCCCAGACCTGAGCCCCGACCATTCCCAAACGGCGCCCGCTTATGGGGGCATAGAAATGGGGTAGCTGACGATCTCTATTTTCTGTGGAGTGGACCAGACGAAAGGGAGCGCTGATGGGTGACCTCCTGTACCGCGCTATTTCTGAGGCGTCCCTTCTTGCTGCCTGGCAGGAGGTGCAGGCGAACGATCTGGAGGACGGGAAGGTCAGCGACCAGGTGGCCGCGTACGCGCGAGGCGTCCTTGCACGGCTCACGGACCTCGGGAGGGAGCTGAAGGCCGGGACGTGGCGGCCGAGCCCGGTGTACGCGATGGAGATCGGTAAGCGTTCCGGCGGTACCCGACTGCTCGCGGTGCCCGCTGTGGAGGACCGCATCGTCGAGCGGGCCGTGATGGAGGTGGTCGACGAGTACGTCGACGCCGTGCTGCTGCCGTGGAGTTACGCCTACCGCAAGGGGCTCAGCGTCAAGGACGCTCTGCACGACCTCACGGCCGCCAGGGACGAGGGCGCCAGGTGGGTGGTGCGGGCGGACATCAAAGACTGCTTTGAGCAGATCCCGCGTTGGCCGGCCCTGACCCGGTTGCGGGAGGTCGTCCCCGATCCGGAGATCTGCCAGTTGATCCAGCACCTGGTCAATCGGCGCGGCGTGGGCCCGGCGGCGCGCCGTATCCGTTCCGGGAAGGGCCTGCACCAGGGCAGTTCGCTGTCACCGGTGCTCATCAATCCCTATCTTGATGCTTTCGACCGTGATCTGCTGCGCTCCGGCCACCGGGTCTGCGCTACAGCGACGACTTTGCCATCCCCGTCACCACCCACCACCAGGGCGAACAGGTTCTCGGACTCGTCACCGAAGCCCTGCGCTGCCTCGATCTGGAGCTGAACGAGGATAAGTCACGCATCGAGAGCTTCGACGAGGGCGTGGACTTCCTCGGCAAGACCACTACCGCCCGCTCCGGCCCACGTGCTGAGGAGCGTCCCTCCCCGCTGGAGTCGACCCTCTACGTCACCGAACCGGGTGCCAGCCTGCGCACCAAAGGCCAGCGCCTGCGCGTGGTCCACCGCCGCCCACGGAGCCCGCGTCCAGCTCAGCGTCTTCGAGGTCACCCTGCCCACCAAGAAGGACGTCAGCGCCTGCGCGGCACACTCCGCCGCCGCATGGACCGCGACGAGGATCAGATCCGCCTCTACCCCTGCCGAGCCCGGGTCCTCAACGAACTCGTCATCCTCGGCAACCGCCGCCTCGAAGAACGCGCCCACTACTGGATCCTGTGACCGTTACCGTAGAACCACCCGAAGTAACGCGCCGGACACCACAACGCCCTGACCAGCCCGTAACCACACTTCGCCGAACCGCCTCCGGGAGGCCACTTCCTGCGCGAGCCGTTTCCACAGCCCACAGCACACGACCCGCGCCAATGTGACCCATGCCCCGCCCCGAAACCAGCCCCGCACCGCGATCCTGCGCAACGGACAGCATCACCGCAGGTCAACCAGGGCGGAAACCGGGAAGGATTTCAGAACAACGCCCGCCCGAAGGGCATAGAAACGGTCAGACTGTGCCTCCTTCGAATGTTTCCTGACTACCATTTCAGAACAACGCCCGCCCGAAGGGCATAGAAACGCTTGTGCGGGTCCACCGCCAGCGGATACGCGGTGCTGACGGACGATTTCAGAACAACGCCCGCCCGAAGGGCATAGAAACTGGTCGGGCACGGGCTCTTCGGCCGGTGCGTCAGTAGCCAGCGATAGTCTTCCCGCCGATGAGGGCGAGGACGATTTCATCGTCTGTTGCTGGAGGTGTTATTCGGGGCTGTCGGTGGCGTCTGTTGTGTGGAGGCGGCTGGCGATGTAGCTGGCGCGGTCGCCTCCGTTCCATTGGTGCCAGGCGTGGGCGGTGGCGTCGGCGGTGCCGAGAAGGTCGGTTTTCCAGTGGACGGCTCCGACGAGGGCGAGCCAGGCTCCGTTACGGGCCTTGCTGGCGCTGGGTATGCCGAGCCGCCCAGTCGGTTGTCGACGCCGCAGCTGCCGCAGACACCCTGCTTCACGGCGCGGGGCCCGTCAGTCTTCGGCGTCGAAGAAGTCGGCCGACAGCAGCGGCATGTCCGGGACGACCGGCTGCGGCCCGGACGGCGCCGGCTCCTGCGCTGCGGGCTCGGGCTCGATCTCCACGACCAGGTCCTCGAACCGGCAGGAGAGGATCTTGCAGAGCGCCAGGATCAGCTCGACGGGCATCTTCGGCGGACGCTCGGCCTTCACCAGCCGGTAGATGTTGCTGCGGTCCAGGTCGAACCCGTACTTGCGCAGCTCGGGACCCAGCTTCGTGGTGGTGTACCAGTTCCGGCGCACCGCCATCAGCTCACGCAGCCGCCACTCGTACCGCGGCTGCAGCGCCTCCTTCGGCCCGGGCTGACCGTCGTCCGGGACCGCGTTCACCGCGCCCTCCCCAAGCCGCCGCGGCCGACACCGGTCGTCTGGTCGCTGAAGTCGTCGCCCATCTCCGCCTCCGCCTCGGCCAGCGCGCACGCCCCAGCCGGCGAGGCCTCCTCGGCCGCGTCAAGGTGCTCACGCACCTTGAGGTTCTTGAAGTCGCTGCTGAGCGCGGTATAAATGGCGGTCGTCGCCGCGTGGGAGTGCCCGACCTGGTCGGTGACGAACTGCCCGTCATGTCCCGATTCGATCAGCCTGGTCACGTATGCGTGCCTTAGGTAGTGGGGGCCCAGGCAGTCGGACAGGCCGCCGAGTTCGCGCCAGTGCTGGAAGCGCTGGTTGAACGCCCGCTCGGAGATCATCTCATTGCGCTCGGTGGGGAACATCACCCCGTCGTCCTCCCGCCCGGCGTAGAACAGCGGGCGGATGTTCTCCACGTAGAGCCGGACCGTGCGCACCGCCCACGGCCAGACCGAGATCACCATCCGACGCTTGGGCGGCTGCCCGCCGCTCGCCTTGCCCGCCACACCGCCAGCCCCGCGAAGTCCCCGAACTCCGGCAGCTTCGCCTGGCGCCGCCAGTCGTGCATCTCCAGCCGGGCGCTCTCCCGCCGCCGCAGACCCCAGCCCTATCGTCGTGAACAACGCCAGATCCCGCGCCGCGGCCAGCGCACCCTCGTGGTGCGCCCGTATCCCGTACGCCGGCCGGGGACCGTCGACGAGCGGCGCCGGGATGTCGGCCTCGGTCCGCTCGACGAACAGCTGCGGCGCCTGCGCGAGGGCGCGTGGGGCGCCCGGGAAACGTGATGTGTAGCACGCACGTAAATGCCCCTCACGGGCCTCGTGGAAAGGTTCTGGCTGGGCACGGCTTGATCACCGATCAAGAAAGGGGAAAACGCTGGCCACGGCACGTTCGACGCATTTGACACTTCGTCGAGGGCACAGATAGGAACAACTCTCTGATAGTGGAGAGGTGAACTGTGCGCGAGCCGAACGTGGTCGGGGACTGGCAGGAGTACGACGAGCAGGCCGGCCTGCGTGTTCGCGTCCATGGCGTGGAAAAGGCGGAGCCCCCGAAGGGGCGCGACGACGCCGCCGACGAGCTCACCTACTTCAGATTCCGGGTGACCGTCGAGAACCGTGCCACCGAGCATTTCGGTATCCTCCTCGAAGACGGCCAGATCGATATCCGCGTCGGCGCCGACGGCGAGAGCGCCTTCCTCGACTGGCGGAACTCGCAGTTCATCGAGGGCTTCGACATCTATCCCCTGCGCCGGGCCACCGCGGTCCTCTTCGCCGCCGGCCCCGATACCGTCCTGCACCGGATGGACATCCAGGTCCAGCTGAAGGTCGACGACGAGTGGACCGAGCGCTACCTCTGGGCGGGCGGCATCGAGAACGACACGGCCGTCGACGCGGGCGCGCGTCCTGACGCCGACCCCGCGCGGGACAGCCTCGCCGGTCAGGTGAGCAACTTCCTCAGGCGCGAGGCGGAGTCCTGAGCGCGCCGGCCTGAGCCGCCGGTCCGAGCGCGCCGAGCCGAGCGGGCCCGCGTGAGCGCGTCTTCCTGAGCCCGTGGTCCGAGCGGCGCCGAACAGACGGTCCGTCCCGCCCGCGCGCACCACGACGGCGTCGGAGCCGATCCCGAACCGCACAACCACCCAAAGCGTGCCGGGGCGGGCGAACGCCGGTTTTCGCCGCGGCGGGCTAAGGTCGCCGGGTGAGTCGAACCGAAGCGCGCTCCGAGGGGGCGGGTCCGTTCACGACCCGGCTGACCTGGCGTCTCATGGACGGGCGTACCGCGGTCTGGGAGTCGAGGCTGGCCCGCAAACGCGGCCTGCTCACCGTGCGCGCCCCGGGTGCGGCGGAGGCCCGCTTCAAACGGGCGGACACCGTGTCGATCGGCCGGCTGCGCCGGCTGAACGCCGTCGCCGCGGCCGCGTTCACGCTCGGTGGGTTCCTGTTCGCCCTCGGGGCCGGGGTCGCCCAGTTCGGTTCGAGCGGCGCGACGGGCGCCTGGATCTACTTCGCGGGCGGCCTGTTCTTCAACACCGGGGGCTATGCCTCACTGCTCCAGGCGGTGAACGCTCCCCGTCGGGACAGCGAGTCCGGTTCGCTGGCCGGTCGGCGCTGGAGATGGTGGAGCTACGAGCCCGGCCGGATCGACTGGCTCAGTACCTTCCTGCTGTTCGTGGGAACGCTCGTGTTCGGCGTCAACCTGCTGGACTCGCTGCTGCAGGGGCTCTCGGTCCAGCAGACGGACCGGCTGATCTGGGCCCCCGACATGATCGGGTGCGTCCTCTTCCTGGTCTCCGGCCATCTCGCGCTGGTGGAGGTCTGCCACGGGCGTCCGCGTGTCCTCCCCGGCGAGCTCGGCTGGTGGATCGTCGCGGTCAACCAGGTCGGATCCGTGCTCTTCCTCGTCTCGGCGCTGGCCGCCTTCACCCGCCCGGAGACCGGAAGCCTCGTGAACGTCGACATCGCCAACTGGGGCACCCTCGTGGGAGCGCTGTGCTTCTCGGCCGGAGGCGTGATCCAGTTCTTCGAGCGGCCCTGAGGCATGCCGGGGGACGCGCGGACCCTGGTGCGGCGCTCGCCTAGCGCTCGCCCGCCGGGTTGCCCTCGACCCACTGGATGAGCAGCTGTCGTACGTACGGATTTCCCTCCTGGGCGGCGTGTGCCAGCCGCTCGGCGCTCGCCCGTGCCGCCCGCCAGCCCGCGGGGGTGTCCTCGGCGTGGGCATGGTCCGCGGCGGCCAGCGCGTCGGCCGCGAGGAGGCGCAGTTCCTCGGAGAGGTCGTCGTCCGCGGCGGCCCGGTACGCCTCCAGGCGCAGGGCGGCCAGGTCCGCCGGGGAGGGGGCGGGCTGTGCCGGCGGCTGGGCGTAGCCGCTCACCGCTATGACCACGCAGAAGGTGGCGACGTCCCTTCGGCTCTCCGACTGGCCCTTGGCGATGGCGGGCGCGAGCCAGGCCGGGGCCCGCCAGTGCGAGACCGCCGTGGCGACGGTGAGGGCAACGAGCAGCAGCGCGAAGGGAATCCAGCCACCGAAGAACAAGCCGATCGGCCCGAGTACCAGGAAGCAGACGGCACTGCTCATCCATATCCGACGGCGGCCGAGTCTCAGGTGTCGTGGATCCATGTGCCTCAGTGTCGCAGGGGCGTCCGGGACGCGCTGAGGGGGCGGGCGATTCGCGCGGCCCCGTCGCCTTTCGGCCCGCGTCGGGACACCCGGACATCTGTCTCGGGACGTACGGAAAAGCGGCACGGGCCGCGAAACCGGGCGTCACCGGCCCAACCCCGCCCCACTGTGCCTCTTTTGGCCACACCGCGGGCACCGTGGGCCGGGGGATGCGTGCGCGTGCCATGGGACGGCCGGGCCGGGGGCGCCGCACGGCCCGTCACGCGGCGACGGGCCGGGGGGAAGCCCGGGCGCCCGCACCGCGCCATGGTGGCGGGCACACACGGTGACGGTCGTCGGGGGCCGGAGCGCCCGGGGCCATGGCCGGGGGGTGGCGGGAACCGCGGTGAACGGGCCTCGTGACCGTGGAGGCAGGTGTGAACGGCGCATATCGAATGGCCGGAGATGGCCCTGTCCACCCCGACCAGCCGTACGTACGATTTCGTCACTCCCGGTCTTCACAGCTCCTTCACAGCCGGGAAAGGGCTGCGCATGTGCATTTGTCATGCGCATGCTCAAATGGGTCACGCCTGATCCAACGCACTGGTCCGCGACGGTGCCCCGTTCCCTCGGGGCATCGCACCCCCCATTTCGCGGCGCGCAACTGTGTGCTGCCGCCGGAACACCGACGCAACGGATTGGAGCACCATGGCTGGTGGGCTGCTTCTGGGTGGCGCGATCGCCACCCTGTTCGCCACGGCACTTCCCCTCTCGAGCCCGTCCTCCGGGATCGCCGACCCGCCCCCGGACAAGATCGTCATCGCTGTCGCCACGGTCAACGGCTCCGGCTGTCCCCAGGGAACGGCCGCTGTCGCCGTCTCCCCGGACAACACCGCCTTCACGGTGACCTACAGCGACTACCTCGCCCAGGTCGGCGGCAACGCCGACCCCACCGCGTTCCGCAAGAACTGCCAGCTCAATCTGATCGTCCACGTCCCGCAGGGCTTCACCTACGCCATCGCCAGCGCGGACTACCGCGGCTTCGCCTCGCTCCAGGCGGGCGCCACCAGTACGGAGAAGGCCTCGTACTACTTCCAGGGGTCCTCGAACACGGCCTCCATCACCCACCCCTTCCGCGGCCCGTACGGCGACGACTGGCAGTCCACGGACACCACGGACTGGGCCCAACTGGTCTGGGCCCCCTGCGGTGTTCAGCGCAACTTCAACATCAACACCGAGCTTCGCGTCAACGCGGGCACCTCGGCGCCCGGCAGTTCCAGCTTCATGACCATGGACTCGACGGACGGTGACATCAGCACCGTCTACCACCTGGCCTGGAAGGAGTGCCCCGCCTCCTGATCCGCCGTTCCGCGCGTGGGTCCTCGGCCGGCTCCACCGCATCGGAGCCGGCCGAGCCGGCCCGGGGCGTCGTCCTTCGGGCAGGTCCCTATGGCAGCAACTTGTCGACCGCCGCGGAGCCTTCCTCCTGGAGCTTGCGCTCGGCCCAGGCGAGGTTCTGCGGTGTGACGTCGCGACCCGCGGCGAGTACCAGGTCCTCGGCCGTCACCGGGCCCTCGGTCCCGGTGTGCAGCAGCGAGTCGGGGGTCGCCCTGTCGTCGGAGGGCGTGGACGTGTCGGGCTGGCTGGTTGGCATGGTTTCTCCCTGTTCCACCGGATCTGTTCTCACGCTACGGGTATTCCGTACACCCCGCGCGACGCACCCGGTGTCGCGCCCCGGCCCGCGGCGGTCGCGGCGGGCGAACCCCCGTTCGGCCGCGCCGGAATGTCGGCGACGGTTCGCGGAGGTGATGGTGAAGGGGCTCGCACCTCTGCGAATGAACGGAGCCTTGGAATGCGTATTCGTCTGATGGCCGCTGCCGGACTCGCCGGTGTGGCCCTGCTGGCCACCGCCGGGACCGCCGCCGCCGATGGCCCCGGCCCGGTGGGCGTCGCGGCGAACAGTCCCGGACTCCTGTCCGGCAATGTCGTCCAGATCCCCATCGACGTCGACGCGAACGTCTGCGGCAACACGGTCAACGTCGTGGGCCTGCTGAACCCGGCGATCGGAAACGTCTGCGTGAACGGCTGACATCAGGTCGGCCGGGCGGGCGCTGCCCGGCCGGCGACGCCGGCCCGAGCCCGGCGGCTCACTCACCCTCCTGAGTGAGCCGCCGGGCTCGGGCGCGTTCGGGGCCGGCCGACGGCTCCTGGACGAGGAGTCGATGCCCGGCGTCCATTCATTGGTCTGTACATGACCATCGGGGCGGGCCAGACTGTGCGCCGACCAGTCACCCCCCATCTAGGAGCACCTTTCATGCGCATGCCCGCACGGCAACGTTGTCACGCGGTCCTGGCCGGTCTCGTCACCCTCACCACCGCCGCGGTCCTGTCCGTGGCCACCGGCGCGCCCGCCTCGGCCGCCGACACCTGGAACGAGGTGGGCTCGGACCGCGCCGACCCGCTGACCGAGAGCCAGGGTCTGACCTCCGTCGAGGTCCCGGCCGGCAGCCCCAACCACTACACGGGTATCGGCACGATCCCCACGGGTGTGAGCAGCCGCGGCTGGAACCATGTCGGCGACCCGGACGCCTCTTACAACGGTTACTACGTCGAGCCGTACCAGAGCGATTCCGGCAGCTCGAAGATGTTCCGGGTACAGGCGCCGGGCGGCGCCTGGTCGGAGTACGTCCACGCGCTGAGCGCCGGAGAGGCGCTGAACAACTCCTTCGTCACCATCGCGCCGAGCGGTTCGTGGATGGTGTCCGGCGAGTACGGCACGATGAACCGGCTCCTGGTGTTCCCGACCCCCGGCGTCAACCCGGCGACCTCGCCCTCCGTCAACCTTCCGCAGGCCTCCACCGTCAACCTCGACCACGCCGTACGGGACGTACAGGGCTGCGACTTCGTCACGGCGACCCAGCTGCTGTGCTCGTCCGACGACCCCGCCGGCACGCTCTTCGGCATGACCAAGCCGCTGCTGCAGATCGACCTGTCGGGCGAGCCGAACGGCACGGCCGACGTCTCCGGACACGTCACCGCGCTGCGCCAGCTCCCCCTGCGCAGCTCCTGCTCGGGCACCTTCGAGGTGGAGGGCATCGACTACGACCGCCGCTCCGCCACCCTGCGCGTGATCGTGGTGTCACCGGGCTTCTGCGTGTTGACCGACAGCAAGACCTATCGCTTCACCAGGAGTTGAGCCCACACTGCCTCCAGGGCCGGGCGCGTACCCCCCGAGCGGCTTTTGCCGACGGGGGGCGTACGCGCCCGAAAAGGCCTGGGTCTAAGGTCAGAGGCAGATTCGGAGTGATGGGGGGTGGCCGGCTGTGGTGCAGGACGAAGCCGTGATCGGCTGCACGGGGGAACTGCTCATCGGCACCCGGGGATCCGCCGGTCCCGGCGAGGTCCTGGTGCGAGTGAGAGGCGGATCCGAGACCTTCCATGCCTGGTCCCGGGAGCCCCTGCCGAAGGGGGCGACCGTGCTGGTCATCGAATCCAGGGGATGCCGTGAGGTCGACGTCATCGAATGGGTCGATCCGCTGGACGCGCTGGACGGCGACGCCGTCGGCGCCGATTGAGAAGGAGAAGCATGTTCGGTTATCGCGTACCCGCTCCCGATGAGGCGATGTTGATCTCGGGTGGCAGGCGGGGACTGGGGGGCGCGCCGTTCCGAGTGGTGACGGGGCACGGCAAGTTCGTGCTGCCCGTCTTCCGTAAGACCCGCTTTCTGACACTGTCCATGTGCGAGGCAGAGGTCACCGAGACCTGTGTCACCAAGCAGGGCATCTCGCTGCACGTCCGCGCCGTGATCGCTTTCAAGGTCGGCAACGACACCGAGAGCATCATCAACGCGGGGCAGCGGTTCCTGTCCGACCAGGGTCAGATGTCGATCCTGACGGGCCGGATCTTCGCGGGCCATCTGCGTTCCATCATCGGTTCGATGACGGTCGAGGAGATCGTCACCGAGCGGCAGAAGCTCGCCGCCGAGGTGCTCGACACCTCGAAGCTGGAGATGGCGAAGATCGGCCTGATCGTCGACTCGCTCCAGATCCAGTCGATCGACGACGGCGACACCGGCTACATCGACGCGATGTCCGCGCCGCACAAGGCCGCCATCCAGCGTCAGGCCCAGATCGCCCAGGCGCAGGCCACGCAGGCCTCCGTCGAGGCGCAGCAGGTGGCGGCGCGCAACCAGGCCGAGTACGCCCGGCAGACGGCCATCGTGCAGGCGGAGTACTCGGCCGAGGTGGACCGGGCGCAGGCGCAGGCCGCCCAGGCGGGCCCGCTCGCCCAGGCCCACGCCCAGCAGGAAGTTCTCGCCGCGCAGACCGAACTCGCCCAGCGCGCTGCCCAGTTGCGTCAGCAGCAGCTGGTCGCCGAGATCGTGAGGCCGGCCGAGGCCGAGGCCGAGCGGATCAAGGTGCTCGCCATCGCCGACGCCGAGCGCATGAAGATCCAGGCCGAGGCGGCGGCCTCGCACGACCGGGTCGCGCTCGACCGGATGCTGATCGACCAGCTCCCCCTCATCGTCAAGGAGGCGGCGGGCGGTCTCGCCGGCGCGAACGTCAACGTCCTCAACGGCGCCGACGGCCTCGGCGAGATAGCGGCCGGTCTGGTCGCGCAGGGCCTGACCATCCTCGACTCGGTCCGCCAGAACCTGGGCGGACAGAACTCCGAGAACCGTCCCGCCAAGGCGAACGCCCCGCTCGAACTCCAGGGGTACAGCCGTACGCAGGGCATCGGTGTCGAGGGCGACGAGCCGGAGGGCTCCTCGTCGGCGAGCTGACCCGAGTCCCTGGTTCCACCCGCGTCCGCCGTCCCTCCCGGGGCGGCGGACGCGGCCGTTTCCGACGGCACCGGCGCACCACCACCCGCGTTCGGATCAATGGGCCCGGATGCCCATCAAGTCCCTTACACTCAGCGCCAGTTGATCGTTTGACGCGGCCGCCCCAGGAGGAGCGCATGCCCCGGACACCCTCGCGACGTACCGCACTGCAGGGACTCGCCGCCGCCGGCGCCGCGGTCGTCGGGTTCGATCCCTTCACCCGGAGCTGGGCGGCCACCGCCACCGGCCGGCCGCTCGCCGGCCTCCCGAAGCTGGACGGGAGCGTCCACACCGACGACGCCTCGCTCGCGGCGGACGCCGACGACTTCGGCCACATCGTCCACCGGCGTCCGGTCGCCGTGCTGCGGCCGGGCTCGGTCCACGACATCGTCGCGATGGTCCGCTTCTGCAACGAGCACGGCCTGTCCGTCGCACCGCGCGGTCAGGGCCACGCCACGCAGGGGCAGGCCCAGGTCGACGGCGGTCTGGTCATCGAGACCACACCGCTCGCGACCATCGGACCGGTCGGGCCCGGCAGCGCGACGGTCACCGTCGGTGCGGGCGCCAAGTGGAGCGAGGTCGCCCGGGCCACCCTGGCGCACGGACTCACCCCGCCCACCTTCACCGACTATCTCGAACTCTCCGTCGGCGGCACCCTGTCGGTCGGCGGCATCGGCGGCCAGACCCACCAGCGGGGCGCCCAGGTCGACAACGTGACGGAGCTCCAGGTCGTCACCGGCGCGGGCCATCTGGTCCGCTGCTCCCCGACCCGCCACCGCGACCTGTTCCTCGCGGTGCTCGCCGGACTCGGCCAGTGCGCGGTCATCGTCGGCGCCACCCTGCGCCTGGTCCCCGCGCCCGAGACCGTACGCCACTACCTCCTTCCGTACGACGACCTGCGCACCTTCCTCGACGACCAGCGGCTGCTCGTCGAGGAGGGCCGTTTCGACTACGTCGAGGGCCAGGTGACCGCCGACGGCGCCGGAGCGTTCGACGGCTACGTCCTCGAAGCCGTCGCCTACGGCCCGCCCGCCGGCCCCGCCCCCGACGACACCACGCTGCTGCGCGGACTGCGCCACGACCCCGCGGGCGCGCAGACGAGCGACCTCGGGTACTACGACTTCCTCGACCGGCTCGCGGCCGGAGTCGCCGCGCTCAAGGAAGCGGGTCTGTGGGCCTTCGCCCACCCCTGGCTGAACCTGTTGCTGCCGGGCCGTGAGGCTGCGACGCTGGCCGCGTCCCTGCTGGAGGACCTCACCCCGGCCGACCTCGGTCCGGGCGTCGTCCTTCTGTACCCGGTGCTGCGCGAGAGCCTGCACGCCCCGCTGCTGCGCACCCCCGACGACCCGGTGTCCTATCTGCTGGCCGTCCTGCGCACGACCCCGCCCGACGACACCGCGACCGTCGACCGTCTCCTCGCCGCCAACCGCGCCGCCTACGACACCGTCCACGCGGCGGGCGGCACCCACTACCCGGTCGGCTCGGTCCCGTTCGACGCGGCGGACTGGCGCGAGCACTTCGGCCCCGCCTACCGACGCCTGGCCACCGCCCGGCACACCTATGACCCGCGCGGAATCCTGGTCCCGGGGCAGGGCATCTTCTGACGCCCCGGCTCGAAGAGCCCCGTTCCCGCCGCACGGCCCCCGCTCACCAGCGGCCCGGCTCGCTGCCCACGATCGGCACCGACGGCTGCCCGTCCACCCCCCGAGGGACATCGCCGGCCAGCATCACCCGGTGCATGACCCGGGGGTGGTCGACATGGGCGGTGTCGCTCGGTGCCAGATGGATGGTGGCCCGGTTGTCCCAGAAGGCCACGCTGCCCGGCTCCCAGCGGAAGCGGACCGTGTACTCGGGCCGGGTCGCCTGTTCCAGCAGCATGTCCAGGAGCGCCCGGCTCTCGGGCCGGGACAACTGGAGAATCTGCTCGACGTAGTAGCCGTTGACGAACAGCACCCGCTCGCCCGTCTCCGGGTGCACCCGCACCAGCGGGTGGTCGGTGGCGATCTGACGGTCCAGCAGATGACGGGCGTACGCGTCGTCGCCCGGCCGGGTCTGGTAACCGACCCCCAGCCGGTGCTCGGCGCGCAGACCGTCGGCGAAGGCGCGCACGGGAGCCGAGAGGCCCGCGTAGGCGACGGCCAGGTTCGACCAGGTCGTGTCACCCCCGTACGGTGGCGCGGACTCGGCGCGCAGGATCGTCGCGGCCGGCGGATCGACCCGGGCGCCGTGGTCGCAGTGCCAGCCGCGCAGCAGCGAGTGGCGGCGCCTGCGCAGCCACTCCTCGTGGTCCATGCCGTAACGCCCGCCCAGTTCGAGGCGGTCGGCCGTCGTCTCGACCTCGGGGAAGTCCTTGGGCGACGCGCTGCCCCGGGACGGCAGGAGAACCGGTGTCCCGAACCGGCGCGCGAAGGCGGCGTGCGAGGCGTGGTCGAGTCGCTGGCCGCGGAAGAACACCACCTTCCAGCGCAGCACCGCCGCCCGGATCGCGGCGACGGTCTCGTTCGTCAGCGGCTCCGCCAGGTCGACTCCCGTGATCTCGGCGCCGATGTGTCCGGTCGCCGGCCTCACTTCGAGACGTGTGACCTGGTCCGTCATGGGGCCTCCGAGGATCGTGTTGTCGGCTCGTCGGGTCCAGCATGACCGCCGGCCCACGCACGCGACAGGCCGCCTCGCGGGCAGGGAGCACCGGGCGGGCAGGCGGACGCCGCGCGGGAGGCGCGTGCCACGCACGGGAGGCGCGCCGCGCGCACGGGGTGTGTCCCGTTTCGCGTGTTTGCTGCGCCGCACTCCCTTTTGGCGGACGCGACCGGTGTCGAGAATGAGGCGAAGTGAACGGGGCCCGCCCTCCATCCGCATAGGGGCGGGCCCTGTTTACCTCGACGCGGCCGCCCGCGACCGCGCCCCGGACGCCTCGGTCCCCCTCAGCCCTGGTGCTCGCGCAGTGCGGCGAGAGCGCGGTCGGCGTGGACGCTCATGCGCAGTTCGCTGCGGACCACCTCAAGGACGGTCCGGTCCTGCGCGATGACGAACGTGACCCGCTTCGTGGGGGCCAGCGTGAAGCCGCGCTTCACCCCGAACCGCTCCCGCACGGTGCCGTCGACATCGGACAGCAGCGGGAAACCGAGCGTGTGACGGTCGGCGAACTCCTGCTGCCGGTCGACCGCGTCACCGCTGATCCCGACGGGCCGCGCGCCGGCGGCGGTGAACTCGGTGGCCAGATCGCGGAAGTGGCAGGCCTCGGCGGTGCAGCCGCTGGTGAGGGCGGCGGGATAGAAGAACAGCACCACGGGACCGTCGGCCAGCAGCTCGGACAGACTCCGGTCCGTACCGGTCTCGTCCGGCAGCGTGAAGTCCTCGACCTGGTCGCCCACGTTCAGCTGAGATGTCATGACTGTCCCTTTCCGGACCGAGCGACTCCGCGGGCCCACAGGACGAGCGGCACCTGGAGCGGGAGCCGCGCCAGAGCCGCCGCCTTGAGCGGCGCGGGACGATGACGCCAGTCCACGGCCATCTGGACATTGGCGGGGAAGACACCGACGAAGAAGGCGGCGGTGGCCAGCGCGGCCGCCCGGCGTGTCCGGGGGAGCGCCACTCCGGCCGCCAGAGCGAGCTCGGCGACACCGCTCGCGTACGTCCAGGTCCGCGGTGATCCCGGGAGGGCGCGCGGGATGGTGGCGTCGAACTGCCGTGGTACGGCGAAGTGGGCGACGCCCGCGGTGGCCAAAAGGCCTGCGAGCAGCAAGGGCGATCGTTCGGACCGTGGCACGGTTCCTCCTCCGGGGGCCTGCCGCGGATATTACTGGAGGGTAAGTGCCCGTGGTACGGGTGGGACGCGTCGATCGCGTGCCGTTCCGAGGCCAGGGCGGCGGTGGCCGCCGGGCCGAACGCCCGTACCGGGAGAAGGCCGACGTGTCGGCGCTGTCCGCGCTGTCCCTCGAAGGGCCTCCGGCCCGCGCCCACGAAGCCCGGAGGGCACGGGCGGATTTCGGGCCGCGGCGTGAAGTCCGGGAATGCGCGAACGTCCTGGTTTGGGGATTCGATTCACGGTCAGCCGTAGAACTGAAAAGCAATTGTCGAGCGGCGCGGACGTGACCTGCGATGGCGGGGAACGGGACGGCCCACGCCCGGAGGGAACAGGTGAAGGGCGAGGCCAGGCGGACCGTCCGGCGCGCCGTCGGCAAAGAGCGGACCACAGCCGAGGGCAGGACCGAGGACGACGCCCGGCAGACCGAGCGGGCCGAGGAAAAGGCCAAGGACGTTTGCCGGCACTGATGACGGCCGATTCCGCAGGGCCCGTCGCGAAATCCCGCGACGGGCCCTGCGGAATTCCGGGCCATGGAGGAGGAGAGAGGAATGTGCGGGCAGGACAAGAGGTCCGCCACCGGCACGGTGGCCGTTTCGCCGCAGGTGGTCTCGACGGGGCCCGGAAGTCCCGCCGACGTACGGCAGGCGGTCAGGCGCGCTCTCGCCCGACGGCCGGGCGGTCGCACCCGGGACGATGACGAGGCCGTCGGTGACGCCCTGCTCGTCGCCTCCGAACTGGTCACCAACGCGATGTTGCACGGCGGTGGTGTCACCGCGTTCGAGGTGACACCGACCGAGCGGGAGGTGCACCTGTCGGTGAGCGACAGAAGCGATCAACTGCCCGTGCCTGTGCGGGAGATCGACCGCGTGGGTCGGCTGCGGGCCGGCGGCCATGGGTGGATGATCGTCTGCACCCTGGCGAGCGATGTGGTCATCTCGAACCTGCGGACCGGAGGCAAGCGCATCACGGCCGTCGTGCCGCTCCCGCCCGGCGCGAGCAACTGAACCGCGCCGGGAGGACGACCCTGCTCGTCGGGGCCGGGGCTCACGCCGTCAGGACGTCCCGGGACGCGCCCGGGGCCGTCGTGGCGGCGGCTCGCGCCGCGGCCCGGACCGAATACGTGGTCTTCGCGGGGTCGACCAGCGGGTCACCGAGAACGATCCGGCCCGCCGCGTGCAGGGCGTCGCACTCGCCGGTGGGCAGGGCCACGTAACAACCGCCGCGCCCCGTGGCGGAGTCCAGGGGAAGCCAATAGCCGTACCGGCGGCGGCCGTTCGCGTGCACGGTGAGGCGGACGGGGAACCGCCGCTGTGTGATCAGACGCAGGACTTCGGCACCTTCGGCACCGAGCGGCGTGTGGGTGCGGGGAAGCGGCCGCAGCAGGGTCACCGGCCTCCCCGCGGGGCTCGTGGCACGGAGGTGCGAGGTCGACGTCATGTGCATGCGGCCTTTCGACGGACGGATCGGATCACGCATCGCCGGGGCGGTGACGTTCGGGCTGATGATCATTGTTGCGCAGGGCACTGACATTGGGGGCGGGTTTGTGTTCAGCGGCGTTGCGCGGTTGACCGATCGCGGTGGGTCCGGGCGGCGAGCCGGCCCTGGACGAAGGGATCCGTGGCAGGGTCGTACGCCCCGGCATGGTCGGCCAGGGTGTCCGTGATCCGCTCCCACTCCTCCACCTCCGTCCGCGCGTCGGGCGTCTGCCGGCCGGTGGGTGAAGGGTCCTCGGCGGCCTTCCGGGCGTCGTCGAGGGCCGCCTTCGCCTCGTGATGGTTCATCCCGGTGGCGGCGCGGCACACCCGCTCCCACGCGGCGTGCTCCCGCTCGGACGGTTCGGTCTCGGGACTCAATGCTCCACCTCGATCGTGTGACGGGACCGCTTGCCTCATCGGACCCGGGTGCCCACGGAGGGCTCGACGACACGTGTGCGCGCGGCGGCTGTGTGAGCGGCATCCGCGCGTCGGCGGGTGGGAGCGACGGAGGGCGCCGTCACCAGGGCAGGAACGCGTGGATGTCCTTCACCAGGGCAGGAACGCGTGGATGTCCTTGCCGTCCGGTCGCACGATCACGCTCACCTGGTCGCAGAGCGCGTGGATGAGGTGCCAGCCGATGCCGCCCCCGCCCTGGGAGGGGCGGAAGCGGCGTGGCGCGGGCCGGGTGGTGCTGGTGTCGCGAAGGGTCACGTGCACTCCGTCGAAGGTGGCACGCATCCGCAGCTCGAAGGGGCCGGGCGCGTACTGGACCGTGTTCGCGGCCAGTTCGGTGACCACCAGAAGGATGTCGTCCCAGTGCTCGGCCGCCGAGGGCGGCGACGTTCGCGCGAGGGCGTGCAGATAATCGTCCGCGGCCAGCCGTGCGTCGGTCACGTCGCGCAGCTGCCCGCCGAAAGCGCTGGTGAGGCCCCCGACGTCGTCGTACGACGACTTCTTGTTCCGGCTCGGATCGATTTCCATCGTGCCCTTCGTTCGGATCTCGTGGGCGGAATGTCGAACGCCGTGTCGTGACCCGGTCACCTCGGATCCGTGCCCGGGCCCATGGCGGGGGCCCGGTCCGCCCGCAGAGCCTCCTACGCCGGGGTGTCCTGGGAGCGGGAGCGGCTACGGGAGCGGCGACGCGCCAGAGCTCGTCGCTCCGCCTCACTGGTACCGCCCCAGACACCGACGCCCTGGCCCGTGTCCAGTGCCCAGCGCAGGCACTCGTCACGGACCGGACAGCCCGCGCAGACGGCCTTCGCCTCCTGGATCTGCAGCAAGGCGGGGCCCGTGTTGCCTATGGGGAAGAACAGATCGGGGTCGACGCTGCGGCACGTCGCGGAATCACGCCAGTTGTCCATACGAGCCTCCTGTGATCGAAGTCGACGTTCGTCGGGGTTCGGTTCCCCTCGGGTCACCCTTGATCGCCCGGATGAAACGGGCGAAGCATGCAAAGATCTCGTGGACGCCGGATCGGTCGCACGGGGCGAGCACGCCGTGTGGCGGGAAACGCCTCCGGCCGATGCGCCGGTGTCACCCGATCGGCTCGGTGCAGGCACCGGGGTGGCAAGATGGAATCCCAGGTGAAGGCCGGTTGGGTTTCGACGAATGAGCGGGTGGCCCATGGCGCAGGAGTCCGACGAGGTCTGGGAGAGGTTCGCCGTCGCCTTGGCGGACATGGCACGGGACCTGCTGGCCCAGGACTCGGTGCAGGCCACCTTGGACCGCATCGTGGAGCACGCGACGGTACTGATCAACGGGTGCGACGAGAGCGGCATTCTCACGGTCCGCCGGGGAGAGGTCAGCGCGCTGGCCGCCACCAGCGATGTCGTGCGCATGGCGGACCGGATCCAGCAGGACCTGCGGGAGGGGCCGTGCTTCGACGCGGTGACCGAGCGGCAGCAGCTCTACGCCATCGAGGACCTGCGCCGGCCGCACGAGAAGTGGTCCCGCTTCGCCCCCGAACTCAGGAAGCTGGGCATGGGCAGCATGATGGGCTTCCTGCTGTTCACCGACGACGACGAACTCGGCGCCCTCAACGTGTACTCGCACCGTCCGGGCATGTTCGACGAAACGGCTCAGCGGGCCGGCTGGATCCTGGCCTCGCACGCCGCCGTCGCGCTTTCCTCGGCCCGTACGCACCAGCAGCTCGGCCAGGCTCTGGAGACCCGTCACGAGATCGGTGAGGCGATGGGCATTCTCATGGAGCGCCACGGTCTCAGCGAGGAGGACGCCTTCGGCGTGCTGAAGAAGGCCTCCCAGGACCACAACATCAAACTGCGGGAGATCGCCCGCAAGGTCTGCGAGACCGGCGAGCGCCCCACCTGACCCGCCACGCCCACGAGTGACCCCGCCGCCCACGGGTGAGCCCGGCACGCTCACGAGGTCCGCGGGACCAAGGGGGTGTGCTCGGGGCGAGGCCGCGGCGCACGGGCGTACGGAGTGGGGGCGCGCGGCCGTACGAAGTGATGGGGTGGTGGCCTCATCCGGAACCCGCCCGATACCGGGGCCACCACCCCTCCCGCTCGACCGCGTCGGTCCCGGGGTCGCCCGGCCCCTTCGTCCGCCACGGGAGCGATGCCGCGAGGACGCCCGAGGGGCACTCACGACGCCGACTCTCGTGCCCCCGATCCGCCGCGACAGTCCCCCGGTCCCGGCGAAATTCGGCCCTGAGCCCTCGTCGGGCGGGAGGACCGGCGGCCGCCTGGCGGTGCGGCGGCCGACGGCCCCTGTGACCGGCGTGTGAAGGTCGGCGGACCCGTGACATGGGCTCCGGTGGTCCGGGAACAAGGGCGGACAGCCCGCCCGGTGCTCCCGACGGACACGGAGTGGCGCCGCCGTACGGCGTACGGGTGGGAAGCGCGGCAAGGGAGGTTAAGGGATGACCACCGTCGAACCGCCCTGCGACTTCGGTCCCGTCCCCGGTGCGAGGCTGGAGCGAGATCCGCAGGCGGCCGTGCACGCCCGGCGGATGGTCCGGGCGTTTCTGGGCGGCCTGCCCCGCCCCGTGCCGCGTGAGGCGGCCGAGGCCGTCACCCTCGTGGTCTCGGAGCTGGTGACGAACGTGGTGCGCCACGCCCGCGGTCGGCTGTGCAGCCTGGATCTGCGGGATGTGGGCCACGGGGTGGGCATCTCCGTATCGGACGACGATCCCGAGCCGCCACGCCCGCGGCGGCTCGACCTGACCGGGCAGGGTGGATTCGGCTGGCCGCTGGTGCGCCGGCTGAGCTCCGAACTGACCGTGCTGTCCCGCCCGGACGGCAAGACGGTCCGCGCCGTCGTGAGCTTCTGACGGTTCCTGGGGAACGAGCGGGATGCGCGATCCGGCCGCGACCGCCGGCCGTGACGGAGCGGGCCCGCCCGTGATGGAGTCGGCTCGCCCGTGATGGAGTCGGCCGCCCGCGAAGGGGTCAGCTGTCGGCGCGGTGCGGCCCGCCGATGTGGCAGAGCAGCAGACACACGTCGTCGTCCCGCTGCGAGTCGCGGAGCATCGGCTCCAGGATCCGGTCGGCCGCGCCCTCCAGATCGTGGTCCAGATCGGCCGCGCGCTCACCGGACAGTGCCGCGGCCAGCCGCCGGATGCCCGGGTCGATGCCCTCGGCCCGCCGCTCCACCAGACCGTCCGTGTAGAGGGCGAGCGTGGATCCCGGCGGAAGCGGCGTCGTGTGGTCCTGGATCTCCTGGTGCAGCGGGATGCCCAGCATGGCACCGGGTCTGGCGTCCAGGACGCGCACTTCACCGTCCGCGGTGCGCAGCACGGGTGGCGGATGGCCGGCGGCGGCCCAGGTCACGGTGGTCTCGTCCGGGTGGAAGCGGGCGATGACCGCGGTGGCGTACAGATCGGGCTGGAGATGGTGCAGGAACACGTGCAGGCGGGTGAGGAGCCGGCCCGGTGTGCCGCCGTCGACGGCGTACGCCCGCAGGGCGGTGCGCAGTTGGCTCATCATGACGGCCGCGTGCAGTCCGTGGCCGGTGACGTCCCCCATGACCGCGACCAGACCCCCGTCGGGCTGGCGGAACGCGTCGTACCAGTCCCCGCCGATGTTCAGACCGTGGGTGGCGGGGAGGTAGCGCGCCGCCAGGCTGAGCCCGGGTGTCGTGGGGAGATCCGTGAGCAGGGCGCGTTGCAGGGTCTCGGCGATGTCCCGGTTGTGCTCGAAGCGCTGGGCGTGGTCGATCGCGATGCCGGCCCTGCGGGCGAGCTCCACGAGCATCACGGCGTCGTCCGCGCTCCACGGTTCCCGCGGCGGCGTCAGCGTCACCACACCGAGGGGCGTGTGCCGGCTCGGCAGCGGGACGCACAGCAGCGGCTGCTCCGGGTTCAGCGCGGAGGGAGGCTGGTCGTCGACGCCGGGGAGACCGCTCGGGTGGTCGGCGGCGTACTGCGGGCGGCCGGTGCGGGCGGCGGTGACGGCGGCGGCCGGGTGGGCGGCGCGCCCGCGGGCCCTGGAGTCGTCGGCGAAGAGCCATACGTCGACGTTCCGGGCGTAGTCCGGCACGAGCAGCCGCGGCAGACGGCTGAGGATCTCCTCGTGGTTGAGCGAGGCGGTGAGGGCGGCGCTGGCGTCGGCGAGGAAGGTCAGTCTTCGCCGGGCGCTCTCGGCTTCGGTACGGGCCTTGCGTTCGGCGCCGAACAGTTCGCGCTGGACCCGGTCGGCCGCGTCGAGTTCCGCGTGCAGCGCGAGCACCCCCTGGTTGGTCTGGTGCAGCTCCTCCCGGTGGAAGGCGACCAGTCGCTCCTGTTCGGTGAGCCGGTCGAGCACCCGGGAGGTGTCCTCGTCGGCGCTGAGCAGGGCGTCGGCGAAGGCCGTACGGTCCCGCGGCACCCGGGCCGGACCCGCGCCGTTGCCGTGGCCCGGTTCCGGAACGCCGACGCTCGCCAGCCAACTCGGTCTGCTTCCCGCCTCGTTCGGACAGGCCCCGTTCGGTCCCGCCTCGTCGGCCCCCGCGTCGAGGGTGACCGTGAGCCGGCCGGCGTCCCCCGCTGCCGAGGGCACGGTCGTGCGCAGGGTCAGCCGCCAGTGGCCGCCCTTGACCAGGCACTGCCGCAGCTGTGCGCTCAGCGCGGTGACCAGACGGGTGCGCTCCAGGGTCGAGACGCCGTGCTCCGCGGCGAGCCGGGCGGCGGCGATGCGGGCGCGGGCGGCGTCGTCGACGCTGGTGATCTGCCAGGTATGGGTCATGATCGGTGATCCTGCGGGGTGGGGGTCAGCACGGCCACGGTGGTGTCGTCCCGCACCGGACGGGCGGCACTGCTGGAATCGCGCACGATCACGGCGGCGGTGACCGCGGGGTCCCAGGAGGTCGTCGGGGCGAGGGGCGGCGGAGCCCAGCGGCTGGGCAGTCCGTCGCTGTGGAGCACGAGCAGGCTGTCCGGGGTCCAGGGCAGCCTGCACTGCGGCAGCCGCGCCGGGCGGTGGGCGCCGACGATCCCGGGGTGGGACAGCAGCGGACGCCAGCTGTCGCCCGAACGCAGCCGGGCTCCGATGTTGCCGATTCCGGCGAAGTCGAGGTACCCGGTCGCGAGGTCGAGCCGGGCCACCGCGACAGCGGCTCCCCGGGTGTCGCGCAGTGCCGTGTGCAGCGTTCCGAGCAGTTCCGCCGGCGGCAGATGCGCGAAGTGGTGCAACTGCTCCACGGCCGTGCCGGAAGCCTTCGCGGCGGCCGGGCCGTGGCCGAGGCCGTCCGCCAGCAGCAGCGTGATCCGGTCGCCGGAACGGACACAGGCCCAGGCGTCGCCCGAGTACTCGGCGGCCGCGAGCGGGATGTTGATGCCTCCCGCACGCACCGGCGCTGCCGGCCCGGGGAAGCGGCGTCCGGCCCGGTCCCCGCGGGCCGCGTGGACCCGGGCCAGGGCGACGGTGCCCCGGCCCGGCTCGGTGTGCACCTCGAAATGGTCGGCGATACGGCGGCAGGTGCCGAGTCCCGCGCCGAGCGAGGCGGCCGTCGAGAACCCGTCGCGCAGCGCGGTCGCGAGGTCGGCTATTCCGGGCCCGTGGTCGATCGCCGCTATCTGGAGGGCGGGGCCGCGTCCGGTGCCGGGCTCCGCGAGGTCCGCGTCCACGGTGTCGATCAGTATCTGTCCGCCGCCCCCGTGCTTGAGCAGGTTCGTGGCCAGCTCGGTGGCGACGAGCGCGGCGACGGCCGTACGGTCGCGGTTCAGTCCGGTGTGGTCCGCGGCGGCCTCCGCCGCCACCCGGACGTCCCGGACGCGGGTGGAGTCGTGGACGGGAACGTCCCAGACGCGCGTCATCGGCTCTCCTCACGAGGGCGCGGGGCACCGGCGGTCCAGCAGATCACGGTCACGGCCGTGCCCTCGCCGGGACGGCTGTCGATGGAGAACTCGTGCACCAGGCGCCGGGCTCCGCCCAGCCCGAGGCCCAGACCGCCGCCCGAGGTGTAGCCGTCGCCGAGGGCCCGCTCGATGTCGGGGATGCCGGGGCCCCGGTCGGAGAAGGTCAGGCGCAGCCCCCGCGCGGCCCCCGTCTCCAGGACGGTGGACTCGACCTGGCCTCCTCCGCCGTGCACCAGGGTGTTGCGGGCGAGTTCACTGGCCGCGGTCACCAGCTTGGTCTGGTCCACGAGTCCGAAACCGAGTTCGGCGGCCGCCTGGCGCACATGCTGGCGCACCCACGCGAGATCCATGTCGCTGCGGATCGGCAGGCAGGCGGTGACACGGCCGGAGGTGTCCGTCACGGGCTCTCCTGCCGTGCTGGGCTGTGGTGAAGGGGGGTCGACGCCGGGGAGAGCAGGCGCATGGCCTCCTCGGCGTTGAGCGCGGTGCGCAACCCGGGCAGGGTGAGGCCCAGTTCGACCAGGGTGATGGCGACGGCGGGGCGCATGCCCGCGACCACGGTCTGCGCGGCGAGCAGCTTCGCGTGCGCCGCGACCTCGGCGAACACGCGCCCCAGGAACGAGTCGACGATCTCCACCCCGGAGATGTCGATGACCACACCGGTGACGGAACTGGCCGCGATGGCCTCGCCGATGTTCCGCTGCAGCTGTTCGGCCGCTTCGTCGTACAGGTCGCCGTGCAGCGTGACCAGGAGGACGGTGCCGAGCTTGAGCACGGGCACCTGGGTGCCCGAGGAGCCGGCGATCGGGGCGCTCACAGCGCGCTCGGACCGGAACGGTCCTGGTCGACGATCGTGATGCCCTGCCGGTGCAGGGCGTAGGCGAGGGCGTCGGCGAGGCTGGCACGTGTGACCACCGATCCGAGGTCGATGCCGAGGTGGACGATGGTCTGCGCGATGGCGGGCCGGATGCCCGAGACGACGCACTCCGCTCCCATCAGACGGGCGGCGGCAACGGTCTTCATCAGGTGCTGGGCCACCAGGGAGTCGACGGTCGGCACCCCGGTGATGTCCAGGATGGCGAACCGGGCCTGCTGGGCGACGACGGCGTCGAGCAGACTCTCCATCACCACCTGGCTGCGGGCACTGTCCAGCGTGCCGATCAGCGGGACGGCGACCACACCGGTCCACAGCTTGATCACCGGCGTGGCCACCTCCAGCAACTGCAGGCGCTGCCGGTCGATGAGTTCCTGCCCCGCGCTGAGCGCCGTCTCCAGCACGACCAGGCGCAGCGTTCCCAGCAGCGCGGTGAGCGTGACCGCGCACGCCTCGGCGAGCGCGCGGGGGCTGTCGGTGAGATCGGCGCTCAGCAGCTCGGAGGCCGCGGGCCGCAGCGCCGCCACCTCGTCGGCGATCCGGGCGGAGGTGGCACCCGTGCGCGCGCGGGAGGCCGCCATGCGCCCCAGCTGGTCGCGCACGGTGGCGAACCCGGCGGCCCCGAGATCCTCGACCCGGCCCGCGGCCGCGACCGCGGCCAGCGCCTCCACGACGGCCCGGCCCGCCTCCACCGCCTCGTCCCGGGAGACGGTGAAGACGGTGCGGAACAGCGCCTCGTCGGCCCAGCGCTGGGCGATCTGCTCGCGGCGCCGACGCAGGAAGTCACCGACCTCCTGGGCCGACGACTCCTGCTGTACCGCTGCCTGGTGGTCCGCCACGTGTTCTTCTCCTAGGTCCGTGCGCCGTGCCGACATCAGGGATCCGCCGTCCGGCGCGATCACTTGTCGTACGACAACTGTAGTCATGGTCCGAGCTGGTACGACGCCCGCTCGTGTCACGGGGGACGCGGCGCGGTACCGGCCCGGCCGCCGGGGTCCGCGCGCCACCCGGGGCCGTCGGGTGAACTAGCGCGCGGCCTGCGGCCCGTGCCAGTCGAGACACACCACGAGGGCGTCGTCCTCCGGCCCCGGCCCGCCCCGGTGACCGGTGAGCTCCCTGAGCACGGCGCGGGGTACCTCCGTCGCGGGCAGCAGCCGGGTGGAGGTGATCGCCCTGTTCAGGGCCCTCTCTCCGTACGCCTCCCCGCCGGGCCCGGCGACGGCGTGGACGCCGTCGCTGACGAAGAGAAGCCGGTCGCCGGGCTTCGCGTGGAACTCCTGCGCGAAGTAGTCCGTCTCCTCGAACATGCCGAGGGGCAACTGGGCCTCGAAGTCGACGCGTTCGACCGTCCGCCCGCGCAGCCGCAGCATCCGGGGCGACCCCGCGTCGATGACCCGCATCCGCCCCGTGGACAGTTCGAAGTCGAGCATGAGCACGGACAGGTGGGAGTCACCGCGGTAGTGGGCGTGGATCGCCTGGTCCGCGAGCGCCGCCTGGTCCTCGAGGGAGACGCCGGCACGGCGCGCGTTGCGCAGGGCGTTGATGCCCAGGCCGGTCAGCAGCGAGGCCTCGATACCCTCGCCCATCCCGTTGGTGACGTACAGCAGCAGCCGGTCGGCGTCGGCCGACCAGTCGAAATTGTCGCCGAAGATCGCGTAGGCGGGCTCCAGTTGGGCACCGAGTTCGTACTCGGGCCGGGCACAGGAGCGGCCGGGCAGCAGCTGCCACTGCATCTCCGCGGCCAGCGTCAGCCGGTCGCTGCGGCGCGCCCGGAGGTACAGATCGGTGTCGCGCTCGGCCACGAGCACCTCGTGGCCGAGGATCTCCGCGATGTCGGCGAGCTCGGTGAGCGTCTCGTGGTCGCACGCCGTGGAGGGCAGGGCGACGGACAGGACACCGAGCCGGTCGCCGCGCACCGTCACCGGGAGGTGTGCTCGTACGTCCGCGCCCCCGCGTTCCTCGACGAAGGGCTCCTGGGCCCCGAAAGCCCGGCCCGCGGGGCTGCTGTGGACCAGAAGGGGCTCCAGGGCGTGCGGAAGGTCCGACACGGGCTGGAGCACGGTCAGCCCGTAGTCGGCCATGAGGAGTTCGACGGACTCGGCCGCGTAGTGACCGCGCAGCGCGTCACGGACCGCGTCCGGCAACTGATGGGGGGCCGCGGTGCGCAAGGCCCGCTCCGCGGCCAGGAATCTGTTCACGATGTCGGATACGCCATTCTTCGACTAGTACGATGCCGGGTCCACGCCGGCCGGGTCCGTGCTCCGGGGAGCCGGTCCCTGACACGTGGGCGCCGGTATCGATCGTTCGTTCCTGCCGTCGCGCCGACAGGCTGACAGTGCCCCGGAAGACTGGGAGAGTTAGACGGTGACTTCCTCCGGCCCGCGTCCGCAGCCCGGTGAGGTGGCTCGCGTGACCGCCGAGGCGGCCGAGCTGCTGGAGATCCTCTGGGGGCGTGCCTCGACGGCTCCCGTCTCCCCGTCCCAGCTGCGGGTGCTGTTCGTCCTGGAACACGACGAGGGCATCAACCTGAGGACGCTGGCCGACGCGCTCGGCTCGACGCCTCCCTCGACCAGCAGGCTCTGCGACCGGCTGCAGGCCGTGGGGTTCATCGAGCGGACACCGAGTGCCATCAGCCGCCGCGAGCTGCGGCTGTTCCTGAGCGCCCGGGGCCGTACCTTCCTCACGGAACTGCGCGCACGTCGCGAGCACGCGGTGGAAACGGTCCTCGCGCAGATGCCGCCCGGCGACCGGACGGCACTCGTCGAGGGGCTGGCGGCCTTCTGCGCCGTCGCGGCGGCGCAGGTTCGCGAGGGCGCCACGACGGACGCCCGCTCGGCCTGACCCGGGCCTCGGCCCGGCTCGGGAACCGGCCGCCGACGGTCCGCGCGCCGCGGTCGCCGCGCGGGGGCGGCCCGCCTCACCCGCCGCGCCATCTCAGGCCCTCTCGCCGATGTGGGCGAGCGCGGCGTCGACGTCGTCGAGCGAGGTGATCGTGCGACTGACGCCGGTGAGATCCAGAATCCGCCGGACCACGGGCGCCGGCGACACCAGGCACACGCTTCCTCCGGCGCGTCCGGTCGCGTCCTGCGCCTTGAGGAGGGCGTTCAGGCCGGAGGAGTCCATGAAGGGGACCGCGGACAGGTCGAGCAGCAGATGCCGCCGGCCGCCGCGTATCTGGTCGGCGAGTCGGTCGCGCAGTTCGGGGGCCGTCTCGACGTCCAGTTCCCCCGCGACGGTGACCAGGGCGATGCCCTCACCGTACAAGGTCACGTCAATGGACACAGGAGCTGGTTCGGCCGGCACGGTTACCTCCAAGGGGGTCCTGACCCGTCGGGTTCGAATCCGGCGCTGGGCACGCCGGTGAGCAGCTCATCGGTTACCCACCGAATCGAGGCGCACACCTCGGGTTCCGTCCCCCGCCCGCGACGGCGGCCCGGCCGGTGCATCGGAGTGCCGGGGGCCGCCAACGAGCTCTGCCGGCCGGGAGCTCGATCTCGACGCCGGTCGACCAGCCTGTCCGGGGCGGCTGTCCGAACCGGGAGACGGATCCGGCCGGCCGGCGCGCCGCACGTCTGCTGTCCACACCCGAGGCCGACGCCCGGCCGCTCGACCGGCGGCAGCGGCGCACGGTGCTCGTACGGAGCCAGGTGTCCGTCTCGACGACGCCGACCGCGCTGCCCCGAAGGCCGTCCCGGCTGCTCGACCTGCGTCCCTGGGCGACGGATGCCCGCGTCGGGATGAGTAGACTCCGGCCGACGTCGAACCTGGCCGAATCGGCCGTGGGGTTCTCCAAGGGGGGCACATGGTCTGGTCACGACTGCGTCGCGGGCGGGCGACGCCCAGACTTCCGCTGCCCGGCGTATGCGGGCATCGGCGGCACACCCTGCGCACGGAGCGTCTCCTGCTCTACACGCCGGAGACCACGCAGGACCTGGTGGCCGCCATGGCCGCGGCCTCGGACCCTGAAGCCCAGCGATGGCTGGGGTGGGACGAAGGCGTCGTGGGCGAGCAGGTCCGCGAGGCCATGCTCCAGTTGCATCCCGGTGACCCCGACTCCCGTCTTGCGTCCCCGGTGGCCCGGCGTCTGCTGGCCGGTGCCTTCGAACCTCGTCCGGACCAGGGGGAGATGCTGGTCGCCGTGCGCGTGGACGACGGCAGATACGCCGGGGCCGTGGGTGTGGATGCCGGTACCTCGCAGATCGGCGGATGGCTGGCCCCCCACGCGCGTGGCCACGGGCTCGGAGCGGAGCTGTTCGGAGCCGCCGCGCTCCTCGGCCATGCCCACCTGGGGCTTCGGACGGTGCGGGCAGGACACGAGCCGATGAACATGGCGAGCGCGCGGGCGCTGACGAAGGCCGGCTTCGTCGCGGACGACGGGCCGCCGCGTCACACCCTGCCGAACGGCCGTGAGATCGAAGCCCGCCGGCTGCGGCATACGGCCACGGGGCCGGTCTCCCGCTGCCGCGGCGCCGGGCCGGCAGTACCGGGCGCGCATTCACAGGGTTCGCCCGCCGAGGGGCATTAGGAAGCGACGCGCTTCAGGCCGTCGGTCCGGTCAACCCGCCGAGCCACCAAGCCGACGTCCCGCGCGGCCTGCTGCTCGGCACACCCGCGCACCTGGTCCTCGATCCCGGCGTCCCGCTGGTGGCCGCGGCGCTCGGCAGCCTGTCCGCCGCCTCGCCGCCCGGCCGGCCGAGCAGGTGACCCGCGGGCCCGGCCGGGCCCGTTGATCGATTGGTGAGGCCGTGAAGTCGGGCTTAACGTCGATGGAGTGAACATCCACGTTCACCGCCGACCCGAGATGCAGGGCCATCCCCCATGACGGCCGATCACGTGACATCCTCCGAGTCTGCCGACTCCCCGCAGCGGGGACGGGGCAGCGGTATAGCGCTCCTCGTCATCGCCTCGTGTCAGCTGATGGTGGTCCTCGACATCACCATCGTGAACATCGCGCTGCCGCACATCCAGACCGCGCTCGGCTTCTCGACCGAGAACCTCTCCTGGGTGATCAACGCCTACACGCTGACCTTCGGTGGTCTGCTGCTGCTCGGCGGACGCTCCGGAGACATCCTCGGCAGACGCCGGGTCTTCATGTTCGGCGTGCTGCTCTTCGCCTTCGCGTCACTGCTCGGCGGACTCTCCCAGGAATCCTGGCAGTTGCTCGCCGCCCGCTCGCTGCAGGGCGTCGGCGGGGCCATCGCCTCGCCCACCGCGCTGGCGCTGATCACCACCACCTTCCGTGAAGGGCCCGAGCGCAACAGGGCGTTCGGCGTGTTCGCGGCCGTCTCGGCGGGCGGCAGCGCGATCGGGCTGCTCGCGGGCGGGATCCTCGTCGAGTGGCTCGACTGGCGCTGGGTCTTCTTCGTGAACATCCCCATCGGCCTGCTGATCGTGCTCGCGACCCCCCGCTACATCAAGGAGTCCGAGCGTCACCCGGGCCACTTCGACTTCCTGGGCGCGCTCACCTCCACGCTGGGCATGGTGCTGCTCGTCTACGGCTTCATCCGAGCCTCGGAGAAGGGCTGGAGCAACCCCGTCACCCTCGCGGCCTTCGGGGCGGCCGTGGTGTTCCTGATCGCCTTCATCGCCGTCGAACGCCGGTCGAGACAGCCCATCACACCGCTGTGGATGTTCCGCGACCGCAATCGCTCGGGCGTCTACGCGATGATGCTGAGCCTCTCCGCCGCGATCTTCGGGATGTTCTTCTTCCTGACCCTCTTCGTGCAGAACATCCTGGGCTTCAGCCCGCTCAAGGCCGGCTTCGCCTTCCTGCCGATCAGCGCGATCATCGCGGTCGGCGCGGGAGTCGCCTCGAATCTGCTGCCCAGGTGGGGGCCGAAACCCTTCATGGCCGTGGGCGCGGTCCTGTGCGCCCTCGGCCTCGGCTGGCTGACGCTGACGGACGTCGACAGCACGTATCTCGGCAGCATCCTGGGACCCACCCTGGTCTTCGGCTTCGGCATGGGCCTGCAGTTCGTGTCGCTGACGCTGATGGCCGTGTCCGGAGTCCAGCCCAAGGAGACGGGTGCCGCCTCCGGCATCCTCAACGCCACCCAGCAGGTCGGCGGTTCCCTCGGTCTCTCCGTGCTGGTGACGGTCTTCGGCACGGCGAGCCGCAACGAGGCCACGAGCCAGGTCGCGAACTTCCTGTCGACGGCGACCCCGGCGCAACGGCTGCAGTTCCGCAGGACGGGACAGCTGCCGGCGCCCTGGAGCGAACAGGTGCTGACGTCCGGTGTCTCGGGGGCGTTCGTCGCGGCCGCCGTCTTCGCCGTCTTCGCCGCGCTGGTCGCCCTGTTCGTCATCCAGGTGCGCCCCTCCGACCTGGAGCGGCTCCAGGGGGGCGCCGCCTCCCTCACACCCGCGGACGGGTCCGGCGACGCGGCGGGCGCGTCGGCGCGCGGGGCCGATGGGGGCCCCGGACGCTCGTGAGCGACCGGCCGTCCGCGGTCCGGGCCGGACCCGTCCGGTCCTGAACCCGGCGTCCCGGCCGCACCCGGGCCGCACCGTGCGGCTTGGCTGCTCCGGCGTCTGTCGCACGGAGTCGAGCCCGGTGGCCCGCCCGGCGTTCGCCCGACGCGCTGGTACCCGAGTTGATCCGCCGGTCTCCGGGGAGGGGCCCGAGCGGCCGACTCAGGGCAGCGGTTGTTCCGCCCAGATGACCTTGCCCTCGGCTGTGTAGCGGGTGCCCCAGCGGTCGGTGAGCTGCGCCACCAGGAACAGGCCGCGCCCGCCCTCGTCCGTCGTCGCCGCGTAGCGCAGATGCGGTGAGGTGCTGCTGGCGTCGAAGACCTCGCAGATCAGCGTGCGGTCCAGCAGCACGCGGACCCCGATCGGCCCGTTCCCGTAGCGGATCGCGTTGGTCACCAGCTCACTGAGGATCAGCTCCGTGGTGAACGCCAGCTCGTCGAGCCCCCACCGCGCCAGCTGCCGGCTGACCGAGGCCCGTACCTCACCGACGGCGGCCGGTTCGGACGGTACCTCCCACGAGGCGATCCGGTCGGCGGCGAGGGCGTGTGTGCGGGCCACGATCAGCGCGATGTCATCGCTCGGCCGGGCCGGCAGGAGGGCGTCCAGGACGGCCTGGCAGGTGGCCTCCGGTGAGCGGTCGGCTCCGGCCAGTGCCGTGCGCAGCAGTTCGAGCCCGACGTCGATATCGCGTCCCCGGTCCTCGACCAGGCCGTCCGTGTAAAGCACCAGCCGACTGCCCTCCGCGAGTTCCAGCTCGGCCGTCTCGAACGGCAGACCGCCCAGGCCGAGCGGCGGGCCGGCCGGGACATCGGGGAACTCGACGCCGCCGTCCGGACGGATCACGGCCGGCGGCGGGTGCCCGGCCCGGGCGACGGTGCAGCGCCGGGTCGTCGGGTCGTAGACGGCGTACACGCACGTGGCGCCCGTGACGGCGGCTCTGCCGTCCTCCGTCGTCTCGTCCTGGTCGATACGGCCGACCAGCTCGTCCAGGAGTCCGAGCAGCTCGTCGGGAGGCAGATCGAGCGCGGAGAAATTGTGGACCGCCGTACGCAGCCGCCCCATCGTCGCGGCGGCCAGCAGCCCGTGGCCGACGACATCGCCCACGACGACGGCCACCCGGGCGCCGGGCAACGGCAGTACGTCGAACCAGTCGCCGCCGACCCCCGCCTGTGCCGGCAGATAGCGGTAGGCGAGGTCGAGGGCGCTCTGGTCGGGCAGCGTGCGCGGCAGCAGGCTGCGCTGCAGCGTCACGGCCATCGTGTGCTCGCGGGTGTACCGGCGCGCGTTGTCGATGGAGACCGCCGCACGGGCGACCAGCTCCTCGGCGAGGGCCAGATCCTCCACGTCGAAGGGTTCGGGCTTCTCGGAGCGCCAGAAGTTGACCACGCCCATGACCAGGGGCCCGACGCGCAGCGGGACGGTGATCAGGGAGTGGATTCCGTAGTCGACGACCTGCGCGGTGCGCTGGAGGTCCTGGGCCAGCCAGCCGGGGGCGCCGCCGAGATCGGGTTCGACGACGGCCTCGCCGGTGCGGAGGCTGTGCGCCTGGGGAGTGGAGGGGACGAACCCGATGTGCTCGCCGACCGGATAGAGCGGGGCGTCCTTGCGGATGCCGCCGACGGCGGTGCGGCGCAGGCCCGCGCCCGCGTCCGGCTCCTGTCCGTTCAGCACGGCGTCGGCCAGGTCCACGGTCACGAAGTCGGCGAACCGGGGGACGGCGACCTCCGCCAGCTCTTCGGCCGTCCGGGTGACGTCCAGGCTCGTACCGATGCCCACGCCGGCGTCGTAGAGGAGTTTGAGCCGCTCGCGGGCGGTCTCGGCGCGGCCGGAGAGCGCGCGCAGCTCCGTCGAGTCACGGAGTGTCGCGACGCTGCCTGCCGGGCCGCCCTGCAGATCCGTGGGCCGCTGGTTGATGGCCAGGAGCTGGTCCCCGACCAGGTGCACCTCGTCGGTGGCGACGCGCCCGGAGGCCAGCAGCTCGGCGGTGCCGGCGTCGAGGCCGAGTTTCTGGACGTGCTGTCCCTCGGCGTCCGCGGGGAGGTCGAGCAGGCGGTTCGCCTCGTCGTTGGCCAGGAGAAGCTGCCCCTCACCGCCGACGATGATCACTCCCTCCCGGACGGAGTGCAGCACGGCGTCGTGGTGCTCGTACATCCTGGTCATCTCGTACGGGCCGAGGCCGTGCGTCTGGCGCAGCAGACGCCGGCTCACCAGCGCGGTGCTCGTGGTCGCCAGGGCGAGCGCGACGCCGGCGGCGCCCAGCAGCAGCGGCAGCTGGTGGTCGGCGGCGCCTCCCACGTTCGCCGTTGTGATGCCGGCCGACACCATGCCGACGACCTTGCCGTCGGGTGCCTTGATGGGGACGGTGGCCTGCACGAGCGGTCCGAGCGTCCCGTTGACCTGCTCGGTGATGGAGTGTCCGGCCAGCACGGGTGCGGTGGTTCCGACGAACTTCTTTCCGATCCGGTCGGGCTTCGGATGGGTGTAGCGGATCGCGTCGGTGTTCAGCACGACGATGAAGTCCACCTTCGACGCCTTGCGGGCGGCTTCGGCGCTGGGCTGCAGCAGGGCCGTGGGGTGGGGGGCGCTGAGCGCCGCGCGTGTGCCCGGCGTGTTGGCGAAGGTCTCCGCGACGGCGAGTGAGCGGTTGCGTGCCTCCTGAGTGCTGTCGTGCCGCACCTGGAGAACCAGTGCGACCGCCGCGGCGACCACCAGGAGCAGGACGATCACCACTTGCAGGACGAACACCTGTCCGGCGACACTGCGCCCGCTGAGCGCGGAACGAAGCCCGTTGGACGGGCCGCGCCTGTGCTTGCCTTCGTGTGACCCGTGCTGATGGTGCGCTGTGCTGGGGCGGCGGGTCGACTGAGCCCGGGTTCGACCCAATAGTCCGACCATGTGCTATGTCTACACTGCCGGGCGCCTGGTGGCGAGAGGCGTCACACACGGTGAGCGTTCGCCGCACCGCTCGTGGGGCCGGTCGCCGCGTCGGTCCGGAGCTGACGGCTCTGCCCTCCGCGCCGGTCCGGCGTTGACGGCTCTGCCCTGACGGGTGTTCGGCCGCATGATGGAGACGTATCCTTTCACCCGGATTTGTCGCTTCGGCGCGGGAGGCCCAGATGACGACCGTGGACCGCTACCGGCTGACCTTCACCCATCCCGGACCGGATTCGCGCATGGTGACCGATGAGGTGGTCGTCGAACGGACGACTACCCACGGACCGGGGGGCAACCCGGTGTACAGCGATCCCACCGGCATTCTCCGCGCCGAGATCAGCCCCGCGGGCGAGGTCCGCATGCTCGCCAGCGGCGCCTATCAGTCCCCGATCAACCCGGCCGCCGAACCGATCGCCTGACCCGTTGCGCGGCGCCCGGTCGGAGCTCCGCATCGGCGGTCGGGAGGTCCAGCGCGAAGCGAAGGCCCGGACGGCCGCGCACCTCGATGTCGCCGGTGACGAGGAATCCCGTCCGAGTCAGGACGGTCCGGGACGCGGTGTTGTCGGCGGTCGTCCTGGCCCGCAGGGTGCTCAGCCCGTACTCGGTCGCGGCCAGGGCGCAGAGTTCCCGCACGGCGGTCGTGGCGAGCCCCCGCCCCGCGGCCCGCTCGGCGACGCGGTACCCGAGTTCCGCCGAACCCTGCGCCACGTCGATCAGGTTGAAGCGCCCCAGCACCGCGCCGGCGCTGTCCACCACGAGATGGAAGAGGTCCAGCCCCGCCGCCTGGTCGGCCAGCAGCTCGCGATGGACGGCGTCGAACCGGGCGAAGTAGGCGTCGCCGCGGTCGGGGATCGACGCGGCGAAGTAGGCACGGTTCTCCCGCTCGAACGCGAGCAGCGCGGGCGCGTGGTCGAGACGAAGACGTTCGAGGCGGGGCATCCGGCCATGCCAGGTACTCGGATGGTCCCGGGCACCCGGGTTTCTCCGCCGTGGTGGAGGTGTCACCCGGTGGCCGGAGGGCCTGTGGGATCCGGGGCGGCGGAGGCGGGTTCGCCCTCCGGGTCGATGTGCGGGAGGATCCGGTCCAGCCAGCGCGGTGTCCACCAGGCGTGCGCCCCGAGCAGGGTCATCACGGCCGGCACGAGCAGGAGCCGTACGACGGTCGCGTCGATCAGGACGCTCACGGCGAGTCCGAGCCCCAGCATCTTGACCACGATGTTGTCGCTCACGATGAAGGCCGCGAAGACGCTCACCATGATCAGCGCCGCGCAGGTGATCACCCGGGCGGTGATCTCCAGGGCGTGCGCGACGCTCCCCTTCGCGTCCCCGGTGCGGAGCCAGAACTCGTGGACCCGCGACAGCAGGAAGATCTCGTAGTCCATGCTGAGCCCGAAGATGATCGCGAACATCATCATCGGCACATAGCTCTCGATGGGCACCTTGCCCGACACCCCCAGCGCCGGCCCGCCCCAGCCCCACTGGAAGACGGCGACGACGACACCGTACGAAGCGGCGATGGACAGCACGTTCAGGACCGCCGCCTTCAACGCGACGAGCAGTCCGCGGAAGACGATCAGGATGATGATGAAGGCGAGCGCGACCACCACGAGGATGATGAGGGGCAGCCGGCTCGCGACGATGTTGCGGAAGTCGACCTGGGCGGCCGTGGTCCCCGTGACGTAGCCCTTGGCCTTGGTGCCGGACACGGCCTGCGGCAGGGTGTCGTCGACCAAGCGGTTCGTCAGGTCGGTGGTGTCCTTGTTCTGCGGGGACACCTTGGAGTAGACGGTGCCCACCAGCACGTCTCCGTCCTGGGTGGCCGTCAGCGGGGTGACCGCGGCGGCCCCCGGCACACCGTTGAGCGTCTTCTGCGCCTGTGACGCCAGCGCGGAACGCTGGTCGGACGGAACGTCGGTCTGGTCGACGACCACGGTCAGCGGACCGTTGGAGCCGGGCCCGAAGGCGTCCGACATGATGTCGAAGGCCCGCCGGTCCGTGAACGAGGTGGGATCCGCGCCGTCGCCGATGTGCCCGAGCTGGATGGTGAACAGCGGGATGGCCAGCACCAGCACCGTGAAGAGGCCGCCGGACAGGAACCGCCAGGGATGCCGCTGCACACGCAGGGCGTAGCGGTGCCACGTGCCGTGCGCGGGAGTCCCGGGGTCGGCGTCCGTCTCCGCGACCGGCTTGCGCAGGTGATAGCGGTCGATGTGTGTGCCGACGAGCCCGAGCAGGGCGGGTACGAGGGTCAGCGCGCCGAGGACGGCCGAGACGACCGTCACGGCCGCCGCGAGGCCGAGTTTGCTGATGAAGGAGACACCGGAGACGGACAGCCCGGCCAGGGCGATGATCACCGTGCAGCCGGAGACGAGGACGGCCCGCCCGCTGGTGGTGGTGGCCCGGCCCGCCGCCCGCACCGGACCGGCGCCGTCGATGAGGTTCTGCCGGTGGCGGGTGATCAGGAACAGGGCGTAGTCGATGCCGACGCCGAGCCCGATCATGGTGGCGAGTGTCGGTGACACCGTCGCGAAGGTGAACGCCGCCGCCAGCAGACCGAGGCAGGCCAGGCCGCCCACCACGCTGATCAGCGCGGTCACCAGCGGCAGACCCGCCGCGATGACGCTGCCGAATCCGACGAGCAGGACGACGATCGCCACCGCGAAGCCGATGGCCTCGCTGATCCGGTCGTTCGCGGCGGGTCTGGCCAGTTCGCCCAGCGGGCCGCCGTACTCGACGTCGACGCCGGCCGAACGCAGCGGCTTCACCGCGCTGTCCACACCGTGGAGATAGTCGTCGCCGAGGGTCGAGGGCTGCACATCGAAGCGGACGGTGATGTAGCCCGTCTTCCCGTCGCTGGACAGCGGTCCGACGTTCGGCTGCTGGGACTGCCCCGAGGGCGGCTGCGAGCCCGGCGGCGGCAGCGGATTCTGCGCCGACAGGACGTGCGGCAGCTTCTGCAGATCGCCCACGGTCTGGTTCATCTGGGAACTCAGCGACGTCAGGGGCTTCTGTGTGTCGCGCAGCACGACCTGGCTGCTGTAGCCGCCGGCCGCCGGGTCGTGCTTCTTGAGGACGTCCAGGCCTTCGGTGGACTGCACTCCAGGGAGGGAGAAATTGTCGGAGTACTCTCCGCCGAACGAGCGGTTGAGCACCTGAAGCACGGCGAGCGCGACGAGCCAGGCCACGATGACGATCACGAAATGGCGGGCACACCACTCGCCCAGCCGCTGCAGTCTCCCGGGCTTGGCCGGTCCGCTCTGCGAAGTGGCTTGCGTCGCCGACATGCGCTGCTCCTGCTGGAAGACGACACCTACGACACGGTCATTAGACGACGGGACGATCACCGTGGCCCGGCGAGAACCGGGGCGAGGCCACCCGAACCCGGACGGGTGGGGAACGGCCGCCGGCCTCTTCGCCGTCAGCCGGTCGGGGAAGTGTCGATCCGGCCGGTGCGCGTTCGTTCAGTCAGTGGGACACCGGCGCCGAGCCGGTACGGAACGAAGGCTGTGATGAGGGTGCACGAGGTACGGACGCTTCTCGACGGGCATGGGCTGGTCGAGTCGCCGCGCTGGCACGGGGACCGGCTGTACTTCTCCGACTGGACCGCGGGCGAGGTCATCGCCCTGGATCCGGTGGCCGGTCGTGGTGAGGTGGTCGCACGGGTGGCTTCGCTGCCGCTGTGCACCGACCGCCTCCCCGACGGCCGCATGCTGATCGTCTCCTCCCCGGACGGCCTGCTGCTCCGCCGGGAACCCGACGGCTCCCTGGCCACGTACGCGGACCTGGGCCGGGCCGGCTGGAACGACATCGTGGTCGACGGCCGCGGAAACGCCTACGTCAACCGGGCGGACTTCGATCCGATGACGGGAGAGGCGGCGAAACCGGGCACGGTCTCGCTGGTCACCCCGGACGGCGTGGTCCGCGAGGTGGCCGACGACATCGCGTTCCCCAACGGGATGGCCGTGACGTCCGACGGCTCCACGCTGATCGTCGCCGACTCCTACCGGCATGGCCTCGTCGCCTTCGACATCGGCGCGGACGGCGCTCTGTCGGGCCGACGTGTCTGGGCCGACCTGGGGGAGGGCACCCCGGACGGCATCTGTGCCGACGCTCACGACGCCGTCTGGTACGCCGATGTGCCGGGCCGCTGCTGTGTTCGCGTCGCCGAGGGCGGTGCCGTGCTGGACCGGGTCGACCTCGACCGCGGCGGCTTCGCCTGCGTGCTGGGCGGCGACGACAGGCGGACCCTGTTCATCGTGGCCGCCGCCTGGCGCGGTATGACGGAGTCCGAGATGGTGACACCCGGCTCCGGCCGGGTACTCGCGACGCGGGTCGAGGTGCCGGGAGCGGGCCGGCCCTGACGCGGTTGCCGGGGGTGTCCCGACAGGGACGCCATTGCGGGCAGTTCGGGGAATTCGTGCGCCGGGAGGTGGCGTCGGGCAGCTCGGCCCGGCCCCGTGCCGGGGGAGGAGCGCGCGGCGGTTCGGCGGTCAACTCCCTTACAGCGATGGCGCGTTCGACGGAGGCCGCGAGTCGCTCGTCGGCCTTGTCGCCCGGTGGCGGGTCGCGAGTCGGGGGTTTCGGCGCGCGGGCGTAGGGATAACCCTCGATTGGCATCAAGGGCGTGTCATGCCTAGGTCAAGAGTGCAATCCTTCCCTCAACCTGTAGGGCAGGTGCCCCACGCCTGCCCTCGGTCGCGTTCCCGCACGCCCCTGCTCAGCTCTTCCCGGACAGCACATCCCGTCTGCCCGGTCTGTCACCGGCCGCCGACCGCGGCCGAAGCAGTAGGAGTACGAGTGAGACGTTTCCCCCGTCAGGCGACCGCGGCCGGAGCCCTGGTGGCCACCGCCGCATTCCTGGCCGTCGGTATACAGACGGTTCCGGCAGTCGCCAAGCCCGCCCCCCACACAACCCCCCTGCGCACCGGGGGACTCGAGGCAAAGCTCACCCCGGCCCAGCACGTGGCGCTGCTGACGAAGGCATCGAAGCAGACCACGGCGACCGCCGGCACCCTCGGCCTCGGCTCGAAGGAGAAGCTGGTCGTCAAGGACGTCGTCAAGGACAACGACGGCACCCTGCACACCCGTTACGAGCGCACCTACGCCGGCCTCCCGGTGCTCGGCGGCGACATCGTCGTCCACACCCCGCCCGCCTCGCAGGCCACCGGCACGGTGAGCACGACCTTCAACAACAAGCACGCCATCAAGGTCGCGAGCACCACCGCGACCTTCACCAAGGACGCCGCCGCCGCCAAGGCACTCACGGTGGCCAAGTCGCTCAAGGCGTCGAAGCCTTCGGCCGACAGCGCCCGCAAGGTCATCTGGGCGGGCACCGGAACCCCGAGGCTCGCCTGGGAGACCGTGATCACCGGCCTCCAGGACGACGGCACGCCGAGCAAGCTGCACGTCGTCACCGACGCCACCACCGGCAAGGAACTCACGCGCTACGAGGGCGTCCAGACCGGCACCGGAAACACCCAGTACAGCGGCACGGTCACGCTGAACACCACGCTGTCCGGCTCGACGTACCAGCTGACCGACTCCACCCGCGGCGGCCACAAGACGTACTCGCTGAACAACGCCACCTCCGGCACCGGCACCCTGATGACGGACGCCGACGACGTCTGGGGCACCGGCGCGGGTTCCAACACCCAGACCGCCGGCGCGGACGCGGCCTACGGCGCCCAGATGACCTGGGACTTCTACAAGAACACCTTCGGCCGCAGCGGCATCAAGAACAACGGCGTGGCCGCCTACTCCCGCGTCCACTACAGCACGGCGTACGTCAACGCCTTCTGGGACGACAGCTGCTTCTGCATGACGTACGGCGACGGCACCAGCAGCACTCACGCGCTGACCTCGCTGGACGTCGCGGGCCACGAGATGAGCCACGGTGTCACCTCCAACACCGCGGGCCTGAACTACACCGGTGAGTCCGGCGGCCTGAACGAGGCGACCTCCGACATCTTCGGCACCGGCGTGGAGTTCTACGCCAACAACTCGACCGACGTGGGCGACTACCTCATCGGCGAGAAGATCAACATCAACGGTGACGGCACCCCGTTGCGCTACATGGACAAGCCGAGCAAGGACGGCAGTTCCGCGGACAGCTGGTACTCCGGCGTCGGCAACCTCGACGTCCACTACTCCTCGGGCCCCGCGAACCACATGTTCTACCTGCTCTCCGAGGGCAGCGGCACCAAGACCATCAACGGTGTCACGTACACCAGCTCCACCTCCGACGGCGTGGCCGTCGCGGGCATCGGCCGGGCCGCGGCCCTGCAGATCTGGTACAAGGCGCTGACGACGTACATGACGTCCAGCACCAACTACGCAAGCGCCCGTACCGCCGCGCTGAACGCCGCGACCGCGCTGTACGGCGCGAGCTCCACCCAGTACGCGGGTGTGGCGAACGCCTTCGCCGGCATCGCCGTCGGCAGCCACGTCACCCCGCCGACGAGCGGTGTGACCGTCACCAACCCGGGCAGCCAGTCCTCCACCGTCGGCACGGCGGTGAGCCTGCAGGTCTCGGCCAGCAGCACCAACAGCGGCTCCCTGACCTACGCCGCGTCCGGTCTGCCGACCGGTCTGTCGATCAGCAGCTCGACAGGCGCCGTCACCGGCACGCCGACCACCGCGGGGACGTACAGCACCACGGTCACGGTGACGGACAGCACCGGCGCGACGGGCACCGCGTCCTTCACCTGGACGGTCAGCACCTCGGGCGGCGGCGGCACCTGCACCTCGACCCAGCTGCTCGGCAACCCCGGCTTCGAGTCGGGCAACACCACCTGGACCGCGTCCAGCGGGGTCATCACGACGGACACCGGAGAGGCGGCCCACGGCGGCTCCTACAAGGCGTGGCTGAACGGCTACGGCTCGACCCACACCGACACGCTGTCCCAGTCGGTGGCCGTTCCCAGCGGCTGCAAGGCCACGCTGACCTTCTACGTGCACATCGACACGGCCGAGACGACCACCAGCTCCGCGTACGACAAGCTGACGGTCACCGCAGGTTCGACCACGCTGGCGACGTACTCCAACCTCAACGCGGCCACAGGGTACGTCCAGAAGACCTTCGACCTGTCCTCCTTCGCCGGTTCGACCGTCGCGCTCAAGTTCAGCGGCGTCGAGGACTCCTCGCTCCAGACCAGCTTCGTCGTGGATGACACCGCCCTGACGACCAGCTGACCGGTACCACCCGACACACCTGCCCACAACGGCCGCGACGTGGGTCCCCCGAAAGGGCGACCCACGTCGCGGCGCCGTTTCGGGGCCTACGCGAACCGGGAGGGGTCACCCGCTCCGATGCGTACGAACTCGGGCTCGGCGCCGGAGAAGTCGATGACGGTCGTCGGCTCGGTGCCGCAGTCGCCGGAGTCGATGACGGCGTCCACCACGTGATCGAGCCGGTCCTTGATCTCCCACCCCTGGGTCAGCGGCTTGTCCTCCTCCGGCAGAAGCAGGGTGCTCGACAGGAGCGGCTCGCCGAGTTCGGCGAGGATCGCCTGGGCGACGACATGGTCCGGAATCCTCACCCCGACGGTCTTCTTCTTCGGGTGCAGCAGCCTGCGCGGAGCCTCCTTCGTCGCCGGGAGGATGAACGTGTAACTGCCGGGAGTAGCGGCTTTCACCGTGCGGAAGACCTTGTTGTCGATCCGTACGAAGTGCCCCAGCTGCGCGAAGTCCTCGCACATCAGCGTGAAGTGGTGCCGCTCGTCGAGCTGGCGGATCGAACGGATGCGTTCGATCCCGTCCCGGTTGCCGAGAGCGCAGCCGAGTGCGAAGCAGGAGTCCGTCGGGTAGACGATCAGCCCGCCGCTGCGGACGATCTCCGCCACCTGGCTGATGATGCGCCGCTGCGGGTTCTCCGGGTGAACGTCGAAGTACTTGGCCATGCTTCGAGCTTAGGGGGTGACCCGAGGTCACCCGCCGAACCGCACCCGGTCACCTCCGGACGGGCGGCGCCCCGGCACCCGCGCCTCGCCGTCAACGGCGTCCCGTCGTGCGCCCAGGGGCACCTCGACGGTCGTTTCGCGCCGGGAATCTTTTCCCCGGTCACGGCTCTAGGAACCTCAAGGCCGTCTCGCTACCCTCCGCCGCATGATTTCCACGGTGGTCTGGGGTACCGGCAACGTCGGCCGCGCGGCCATCCGCGCCGTCGAGGCCCATCCGAAGCTGAAACTCGCGGCCGTGCTCGTCCACGACCCCGGCAAGGTCGGCCGCGACGCGGGAGAACTCGCCGGGCTCGACCACGGCCTCGGCGTCGCGGCGAGCGACGACGTCGACGCAGCCCTGGCCGCGGGCCCGGGAGCCGTGGTCTACGCGGCCACCGGCGACATCCGCCCCGACGAGGCCCTCGCCGACATCGCCAGGGCGATCCGGGCCGGTGCGGTGGTCGTCAGCCCCGCCCTGTATCCGCTCTACGACCAGCGCAGCGCCCCGCCGGAGTTCCGGGACCCCGTGCTCGCCGCCATCGCGGACGGCGGTGGCTCGCTGTTCGTCTCCGGAGTCGATCCCGGCTGGGGCAATGACGTCCTGCCCCTGCTGATCAGCGGTCTCGGCACCACGATCGACGCCATCCGCTGCCAGGAGATCTTCGACTACTCGACGTACGAACAAGAAGAATCCGTAAGGTACCTGGTCGGGATGGGGCAGCCGATGGACTACGAGCCGCTGATGCTCGCCCCCTCGATCCCGACCATGGTGTGGGGCGGCCAGATACGGCTCATGGCACGCGCTCTCGGCGTCGAACTCGACGACATCCGCGAGACGATGGAGCGGCGCCCGCTCACGGACACGGTGAGCACCCGCACCATGGGCGAGTTCGCGGCCGGCACCCAGGGCGCCGTGCGCTTCGAGGTGCTGGGGATCGTCGGGGGAGAGCCCCGGATCGTCATCGAGCACGTCACCCGTATCCACGCGTCCTGCGCCCCGGACTGGCCGAAGCCGCCCGACGGGGACGGCGCCCACCGCGTGATCATCGAGGGCCGCCCGCGCATCGAGGTCACCGTCGCGGCCACCGACGAGGGCGAGAACCGGTCGGCCGGCGGGAACGCCACCGCGGTCGGCCGCCTGGTCGGCGCCATCGACTGGCTGGTCGACGCGGAACCAGGCCTCTACGACGCACTCGACGTCCCGCTGCGCCCCGCAGTCGGCCGACTCGGAAGGAAGTGACCCATGACCCTGCACATCGACATTCCCGAGGGACAGGAACCGATCGGATACGTGTGGGGCGAGATGGTGCCCGGCATCGGCATGGCCGCCGCGAACTTCTCCCTGTCCGTGTACGAGCACACGACGCTGGGCCTGCGCGAGTTCGAGGCCGCGCGCCTGCGCATCGCGCAGATCAACGGGTGCCTGTTCTGCCTCGACTGGCGTACGGAGCGGGACGGGCGGAAGGTCGAGGAGGAGTTCGCGGACGCGGTGACCCAGTGGCGTACCACTGACGCCTTCGACGACCGGACACGACTGGCCGCCGAGTACGCCGAGCGGTACGCCCTGGACCACCACGGTCTTGACGAGGAGTTCTGGGCACGGATGACCGCGCTGTACAGCCAGCGGGAGATCGTGGAGCTGACCATGAGCATCGGCTCGTGGCTGGCCTTCGGCAGGCTCAACCATGTGCTGGGCCTGGACGCCGTGTGTGTGCTGCCGACCCATTGAACGGTTCAGGGCCGTTCGGCGCATCCGGCCCACCGGGCGCATCCGGCCCACCGAGCGCATCCGGGCCGCCCGCGCGGCCCGGACACGCTAGAGGTCCACGGCGATGATGTTCTCGATGTTCCGTTCGGCGAGGGCCGTGATCGTGACGAACGGATTGACGCTCGTGTTGCCGGGAATCAGCGCGCCGTCGATGACGTACAGGCCCGAATAGCCTTGCAGGCGGCCGTAGTTGTCGGTGGCCTTGTTGAGCACCGCGCCGCCGAGCGGGTGGTACGTGAGGTGGTCGCCCCAGATCTTGTACACACCGAAGAGATCGGTGCGGTAGATCGTCCCCTCCTTCGAGTTGATCTTGTCGAAGATCGACTTGGCCATGTCGATGGCGGGCTGCTTCCAGGCGGTCTGCCAGTCGAGGTCGACGGTGCCGGTGGCGGCGTTCCAGGAGAACCGGGCGCGGTTCGGGTTCTTCGTGATGGACAGGTAGAACGACGCGTAGGTCTCGATGCCGGTGGGCAGCGGCGCCACCTCGGCGAACGCGCCGCCCGCGGTCCAGTTGTCGATACCGCCGCAGGGGATGCTGGCCTGGAGTGCGCCGGTGGGATCCCACAGGTGGTTGGCCCGGCCGCACATGACGTTGCCGTTGTCGCCCCAGCCCTGGCCGATCTCGCCGTTCAGGCCGGGCAGCGCGCCGGTCGCCTTCAGTTTGACCAGGAGCTTGCTGGTTCCGACACTCCCGGCCGCGAAGAACACCCGGTCCGCGGTCACCGTCTTGGAGGCCGTGGCGTCGCCGTTGGTGTTCAGCTGGTCGATCAGGACGGTGTAGCCGCCGCCGGCCGCGGGTGAGACCGAAGTGACCTTGTGCAGTGGCGAGATGGTGACCCTGCCGGTGGCGGCGGCCTGGGCGAGGTAGGTCTTCTGGAGGGACTTCTTGCCGTAGTTGTTGCCGTAGAGGATCTCCCCGGCGAGCGCCGACTTGGTGGCGGTGCCCGCGGCCTCCTGTTTCATGTAGTCCCAGTCGTACACGTCGGGCACGAAGACGAACGGGAAGCCGGAACGCTGGGCCTGCTTGCGGCCGACGCGTGCGTACTGGTAGCAGTCGGTGGTGTCGAACCACGCCGGGTCGATGAGACCGACGCCGAGCGCGGCGTTGGCGCGCGGATAGTAGGTCGCGTACATCTCGTCGGCGTTCACCGACGGGAGGATCGCACCGAAGTTCTCCCGCTTGGGGGTGACCGCCATGCCTCCGTTGACCAGCGATCCGCCGCCGACCCCGCGGCCCTGGTACACGATGATCTGGCCCATCTCCTCGGCGTCCAGGATCCCGGTGTAGCGGGGGATGTCCTTGTCGATGGGGAAGCCGAGGAAGTTGCTGAGGGGCTGCTTGGTCTTGGTGCGCAGCCAGTACGAACGCTGATCCGGGCTGGTCGTGTTGGCGAAGATCTTGCCGTCCGAGCCCGGCGTGTCCCAGGCCATGCCCATCTCGACCATCTGTACGTCGACACCCGCCTGGGCGAGGCGCAGGGCGGCGACGGAACCTCCGTATCCGGTGCCGATCACGAGGACGGGGACGTGTGCTCCGGAAGGGATCGACGAGGCCGCCGTGGCGATCGTGGCCGGAGCCGCGACCGCGCGGCCGGCGAGGGTCACTGCTCCAAGAATAGAACCTGTTCCAGCAATGAATCGTCGGCGCGAGACACCCCTGGAATCCTCGTTGTGCTGGTTGATGTCACCCATGTGACACTCCTCACTCTCGATGAGTGGGAACAGGTTCTACTGTTACTGGCTTGTTAAGTCACTACATACCGGTTGGTAACTTGTGTCCGATCTTGGGGTGATCGGCGAGGTCTGATCCGCTTGCTATTGACTTCACAAGACCCTCGCGCGACATTCCTGACGCTGCATCAGAACCGCTACGGCGGGGGCCCGTCGGCTCCCCGAGCACGGAACGCCTCACACCCCTTCGCCCTGCTGGAGCGCCCTGCCATGTCCCCGAGCGCGGACCCCGCCAGACGTACCGACTCCTTCTCGGCACCCGGCCCGTCACGGCGCCGGGTGCTCGGCGCGGCCACGGGCGCCTCACTCGCGCTCGCCGCCGGAGCCGCCGGTGGCACCGCGGCCGCCGGTCCCGCCGCGGCGGCCGACCTGCCCCTGCTCGGCACGTACGACGTCGTCGTGGTCGGCTCCGGAGCCGCGGGGATGACCGCGGCGCTGACCGCCGCGAAACACGGACTGAGCTGCGTCGTCCTGGAGAAGGCGCCCACCTTCGGCGGCTCGGCGGCACGCTCCGGCGCGGGCATCTGGATTCCCAACAACCCCGTGATCCTCGCCGCCGGCGTTCCCGACACCCCGGCGAAGGCCGCCGCCTACCTGGCGGCCGTGGTCGGCCCGGATGTCTCCGCCGCCCGTCAACAGGCCTTCCTCGGCAACGGACCGGCCATGATCTCCTTCGTCATGGCCAACAGCCCGCTGCGCTTCCGCTGGATGGAGGGGTACAGCGACTACTACCCGGAGCTCCCCGGGGGCCTCCCGGGCGGCCGCTCGATGGAGCCCGACCAGCTCGACGGCAACATCCTCGGAGCCGAACTCGCCCACCTGAACCCGGCGTACATGGCCGTTCCTCCCGGCATGGTCGTCTTCAGCGCCGACTACAAGTGGCTCACCCTCGCCGCGGTGAGCGCGAAGGGCGCGGCGGTCGCCACCGAATGCCTGGCCCGGGGCACCGACGCGGCGCTGCTCGGCCAGAAGCCGCTGACCATGGGCCAGTCGCTGGCCGCCGGGTTGCGCGCGGGCCTGCTCACCGCCCAGGTCCCGGTGTGGCTGAACACCCCGCTGACCGACCTCTTCGTGGAAAGTGGCGCCGTCACCGGCGCGGTGGTCACCCGGAGCGGCACGTCCGGCCTGGTCAGGGCCCGGCGAGGGGTCGTCGTCGGCTCCGGCGGCTTCGAGCACAACGCGGCCATGCGCGCCGAGTTCCAGCAGCAGCCCATCGGGACCGCCTGGACGGTGGGCGCCAAGGAGAACACCGGCGACGGAATCCAGGCGGGCCGCCGCGCGGGGGCAGCGCTCGACCTGATGGACGACGCGTGGTGGGGCCCGGCCATCCCGCTGCCCGACCAGCCGTACTTCTGCCTCGCCGAACGCACGCTGCCCGGCGGTCTGCTGGTCAACTCCGCCGGAGCGCGCTTCGTCAACGAGGCCGGGCCCTACAGCGACGTCGTGCACACCATGTACGACCGAGACCCGAGCGCTCCGGACATCCCGGCGTGGCTGGTCGTCGACCAGAACTACCGCAACCGCTACCTGTTCAAGGACGTAGCGCCGACCTTCGCGTTCCCCGACTCCTGGTACACCTCGGGCGCCGTCTACAAGGCGTGGACCCTGGACGACCTCGCCGGCCGGATCGGCGTCCCCGCGGCCGCCCTGCGTACCACCGTCAGCCGCTTCAACAGCCTGGCCCTGAGCGGCAGGGACACGGACTTCCACCGTGGCGACAGCGTCTACGACCACTACTACACGGACCCCGCGATCCTCCCCGACTCCTGTCTAGCCCCCCTGTGGCTCCCGCCGTTCCACGCCTTCAGGATCGTCCCGGGCGACCTCGGCACCAAGGGGGGTCTGCGCACCGACGCTCGCGCCCGCGTCCTGCGCCCGGACGGCACGGTGATCCCCGGCCTGTACGCGGCGGGCAACGCCAGCGCGGCCGTCATGGGCCACAGCTACGCGGGAGCGGGCTCGACGATCGGTCCCGCGATGACTTTCGGGTACATCGCGGCACTGGACCTCGCGGCGCCCTGACGCTGACGAGGGGCGGGGGCAGGAACCCGCCCCCGCCCCGGATTCGAGCCGTCAGCGACCGTTGCTGTTGCTGTTGCCGTTGCCGTTGCCGTCACGTTCGTGTTCGCCGTCCTCGTCGCTTCGGAGCCGTGGCGTCAGGACCAGGATGGAGACGTCGTCGCGGATCGAGGGGCAGAAATCGACGAGGTCCCGCCACACGTGGTCGACGAGCGCGTCCGAAGGCTCCTCGGCGAACGCGGCCAGCCGATCCGGCAACGGGTAGAAGGCCCCGGTCTGATCCCTGCTCTCACTCACGCCGTCCGACGCCACGAACAGTCGGTCGCCGGGCTCCAGCTCGACGGTGCGCGCTCGTGGCGGGGACAGCTCGAAGAACCCCAGCCCCAGCGGGGGCCCCGGCTCCGTGTCGAGTTCGAGGGCCTTCGTGCCGCGCAACAGCAGCGGGTAGGGGTGCCCGCAGGAGACCAGCCGCACCGTAGTGGCGTCGGGCGGGAACTCCAGGAGCAGCGCGGTGGCGAACAACTCGGCGTGATCGACTTCGGCGGAGTCCACCACCAGCCTGCGATCGAGCCGTGCGGCCGCCGCCTCCAGATCACGCTGGTCCAGCACCGTTTCCCGGAACGCCCCGAGCAGCGAGGCGACCGTCCCCACGGCCGACAGCCCGTGTCCCTGTACGTCGCCCATCAGGGCCCGGACCCCGAAAGGACCGTCGCGTACGTCGAAGAAGTCGCCACCGACCAGCGTCTCCCGTTGCGCGGCCCGGTACAGCCCCGCGCAGCGGATCGGCCCGACATGGTCCGGCAACGGCGGCAGGACCGCGAGCTGGGCGGCCTCCGCCACCGAACGCACGGTGACCAGATGTGCGTCCCTGCGGCTGCGGACGAGGGCCACGAACACGCTGAGCACGGCGATGAAGCTGATGGTGAGGAGGTCCGCGTTGCCCGGATGGTTGAGCTGCAGGGCGGGGATGGTCAGCAGGAACACGACGATCGCGCCGAAGGCTGCCGTCGCCAGGGGCCCGTAGGAGAGGACGGCCAGGGAGGGGATGGCGCCCAGCAGGAAGCCGATGTCCAGCGCGTGACTGGTGGCGAGCTCACTGACGCAGACTCCTACCAGAAGGACCGGCGGAAGCAGCCGTACCCAGCGCGGAGGGGGCGAGCCGCGCAGCCATCCCCGGCGGTCTTCCCGCTGACCGGGCGCGGCCCTCGTGGCCATGGCACTCCTCCTTCAGCCACCACGCTCCCCCATTCCGTGCCACGGCGCATTCCGATCGGCCGCGCGCGGGGCCCCGTCACCACGGGGATGAGGTGACGGGGCTCCACGGGGCGGATGTCCCGTCGGCGGCGATTCATCCCACCGTCGTCCCGGCCCTGCCGGCGGGCGGGCCGGCACCCGGACCATCCCCGACGGCCGGCACTCCGTTGTCGTCACCGTCGACTGAGACCGAGGTCGACCGACGCCGGTCCGAATCCCGATCGACGGGAGGGACGCGGCGGACGCGGCGGACACGGTGGACCTCGGGTGCTCAGAGCTCCTCGGTCGCCGCCGTGTGCAGATGGGCCAGTGCGTCGAGTACGACGGTGTGCCGGTGCCAGGAGAGCCAGCGGCCGACCATGAGGCCGGTGGCCTCCAGGGCGTGCAGCTGGGCGCGGGTGAACCCGGGCAGCGGACGCTCGTGGTGGGAGGAGGCCATACCGATCGGCACACCGGCCCGGTTGACCAGGGGCACGCTGTGGCAGGCCCGGCTGCCCGCCCGCAGGATGACGCGCCGGGAGCCCTCGTCGAAGACATCGGCGGTCGCCACGTCGCGGACGGTCACCTGGCGGCGGTCCTCGGCGGCCTGGGCGCACGAGGTCGTCGGCGAGTCCACGAACGCGAAGAAGCTCGTGAACTCGCGCTCGAGACCCGAATGCCGCACCATCCGCAGCCGCCCTCCCTCGGCGAGCTGGACGTTGCCCATACCGGTCTGGGTGATGTCCAGGACCCGGTGCAGGGCGGCGCTCAGCACCTCGCCCTGGTGGGTGCGATCGGCTCCGGCGGTCCGCAGGCCGGGCAGCGGGGGAGGGGGCGTCCGGGCGCGTTCCGCGGCGCCGGCCGGTCCCTCGGGACTGTGCGGGGTCCGTACGACCGCGTCCGCCAGCGTGTGCAGCCTGATGTTGAACCGCTGCGACGCCTCGCGCAGCAGGGAGAAGGACACGTCGGGCGCGGGCAGCCGGTAGCGCTCCATCAGCACGCCCTGGGCCAGCGATATCGCCGGATGCGCGTGCAGACGCTCCTGCAGGTCGGCGTTCTGCTCCCGCAGCCGGACGATCTCCTGGCGCAGGCCGGCGGAGTCCGTGCCCGGCTCGGGGACACGCCCGTCGGCGGCGGGCGGGAGCTGTGACTCCTGGGTCATGGTGTAAGGCATCCTCACTGACGGCGTCGGTTTCCACCAGCAGCCCGAATACCCATGGGAAGGCAGGACAGGCCGCCGCCGCACGGCCGGGGCGCGCCGCGGCGCCCCGGACATCACGCGGTGCGTGCCTGCTTCCCAAGCACTGGCGCCGACCATATCCCGGGGAGCCGTCCACTCCGCAAGAGATCCGGCCGAGACCCGGCCCAGCTCTCCACGACGGGCCCGCCCCGGTACCGCGTCGTCCGGTCGGCGAGCCCGGGAGGCCCGGACCGTCGTCCCGGGGCATGGTGGAGGGGTGACAGGGCTGGCGGTGCTGTTCGCGCTCCTCGGCGCCGCCAGCAACGCGATGGGCACGGCGTTCCAGCGCAAGGCGGCCTCCCGCGTCGCCGAAGGCGGCGGACTGCGGCTCATCCTCAGACTGGCCCGGCAGCCCCCGTGGCTCATCGGTATCGCCGGGGTGACCGGGGCCGCGCTCTTCCAGGCCGTGGCGCTGGCGAACGGGCCGCTGTCCCTGGTGCAGCCCCTGTTCATCCTGGAGCTGCCCTTCGCCCTGATGATCGCCGTCCCGTTGCTGCACCGCCGGCTGTCCCGCGCGGGATGGTGGGCCGTCGTCGGCGTGGTGGCCGGCCTCGGTCTCGTGCTCCTCTCGGCCGCTCCCTCCGGAGCACGGTCCGACGCCTCCATGGAACGCTGGATCCCGGCACTGATCCTGTGCCTGGGAAGCGTGGCCGTCGCGGTCGGCGTCGCCCGTCCGGGCCGCCCGCCGCTGTTCCGCGCCGCCGTGCTGGGATCGGCGTCGGCCATCAGCAACGCGCTGACCGCCGCGCTCCTGAAGTCGGCCGTGGGTACGCTCGACGAAGACGGGTTCGTCGCCTTCCTCGGGGTGTGGCAGACCTACGGGTTCGTCGTGACCGGAGTCGTCGCCGTGCTGCTGCTGGAGAACGCCCTGCAGGCGGGCCCCTTGGTCGCCTCGCAGCCCGCGCTGACCATCGGTGACGCGACGCTGAGCCTCCTGCTCGGCGTCACCCTCTTCGACGAGACGATCCGCACCGGCTGGTGGCTGCTGCCCGAGCTGATCGGGGCCGCGGTGGTCCTGTGGGGCGTCCTGCGGCTGACCCGGGTGGTGCCGCACCTCGCTGACATGGCCCATTGACGCATGGCCATTGACGCATGGCCCACGTGGTCTGTCCCGGCGCCGGCGCCGGACCCGCAGCGGGCGTGCCGCACCAGGCAGGGGTTCCCCCGCAACTCGTCCTTGCCTCCCGGCACGCAATTCGTCCTTGCCTCCCGGCAGTCGCTGCCGCATGCCCCGAGTGGGCGTTTCCGAGCCGATTGCTCGGCCATACGAGGGGAATCCCGGCCGGAAACCCGTGTGCATACCTCGCCGGGACCGGGGCAGCAGCATCCTGAGACAGCTCGAGGAAGCCAACCCCCCTGGCGAACCCGAGCTGCACGGCCCCGCAGGCAGTCACTCCCCCCGGCTGCCTGCGGGGCCGCATTAGCGCGTCCCGCGGCCCGGACCCTGTACGTTCCGCCCCGCGCTACTGGACCTGGATGCCCACGATGCAGGTGTCGTCGTCGGTGTCGGACCTGCTGTACGTCAGGAGCCGGTCGAGCTGGTGGTCCAGCGTTCTGGACGTCGTACGAGCCGCGTTGAGCAGTTGGCGCAGCGACACCTCCACCGAGCGGTCGCGCCGCTCGATCAGGCCGTCCGTGTACATCAACAGCGTGTCGTGGACGGCCAGTTGCACCTCGTCCTCCTCGAACGTCGCCTCGGGGACGGCGCCGAGCAGGATGCCCTTGAGGAGTGGAAGCGGGTTGGCGTCCGCGTCCCGGACCAGGACGGGCGGCAGATGACCGGCCCTGGCCCAGCGCAGAACGCGGCGGCGCGGATCGTAGATACCGCAGACCGCGGTGGCCGTGACGCCGCCGGTCAGATGGTGCGCCACGATGTTGAGCCACGACAGCAGCTGACCGGGGCCGGCGCCGGTCACGGCGAGTCCGCGCAGCGCGTTGCGCAGCACCACCATGCTGGTCGCCGCCTCGATCCCGTGACCGGCCACGTCCCCCACACACAGCAGGACGAGGCCGGAGGGCAGCACGACGGCGTCGTACCAGTCGCCTCCGACGAGCTGTTCGGTCTCGGCGGGCCGGTAGCGCACCGCCACGTCGAGACCGGGCGCCCGCAACGGCGCCTGGGCCGGCGGCATGATCGCGTGCTGCAGCTGAAGGGTCAGCCGGTTGCGTTCGTGGGCCTGCTGTTCGGTGTGCGCCAGCTGGTCACGCGTGACGGCCAGGGCGACCTCGGTCCAGTGCTGCGCCGAGATGTCCTGGTAGGCCCCGCGGACCACGAACAGCCGGTCGTCGGCGTCGAGCACCGGCTCGGCGACCATGCGGATGTGCCGGGTGACCCCGTCGGGACGCTGCAGCCGGAACGCGGCCGTGGCCGGCCGACGATGGTGCAGGACCGTGCGCAGGAAGCGGCCGATCGTGACGGCGTCGTCCGGATGGGCGTGCGCGGGCAGCTCCTCCAGCGGCACGGGAGCGCCCGAGGGCGAGCGGCCGTACAGGTCGAAGAGCGTCGCGTTCCAGATGATCTCGCCGGTCAGCAGGTTCTCCTCGAATCCGCCGATCCTGCCGAGCCGCTGGGCGTGCTGGAGCAGACTCGCCAGCCGCGCCGTCTCGTCCTCTATGCGCCAGATGAGCAGCACGGTTCCGCCGTGCCGGCTGACGTTGATGTCGGCCACGGCCGACAGCGGCACCTGGTCGACCAGTGCCGTGAGATCCATCCGCCGCGCCCGGAACGGTTCTCCGGTGGCATAGACGCGCTCGATGCACTGGTAGAGGTCGCTGTCCCCGGCGGCCATCGGATAGGCCTCCAGCAGCAGCGACCCGTGGACGGTGCCGCGCGGTCTGCCGGCCGGATCGAGGAAGCGTCCGTTCACATGACGGATGCGGAAGTCCGCGAGCCGTCCCTGGTCGTCGAGATGGGGCACCAGGACCAGGGCGGGATCGTGCAACCCGTCGACCAGGTCGATCAGTTCGCAGACATCGGTCGTCCCGCGTACGTCGTGGCCGTCGTGGCCGTCGTTCGGCAGTGTGTGGGTCTCCAGCGTGTGCGAGCACAGCTCCGCCAGCGCCTCGATCTGACGGACGACCTGCGGGGGCTGAGGTTCCAGGACGGACGGCCAGGCGATTTCCAGGACGCCGTGGATACGGCCCCCGGAGCCGGCCGGTACCGCGACCCGTCCGCCCTCGGGATGGTCCGTGTGCCCGATGGACGGCAGCCCGGTGTTCGCCAGCGAGTCCGCCCACTGCGCCGTGCGTTCGGACAGGGCGCGGCGGGCCATCGTCGCCACGCCCGGCGGTACGTAACGCCAGCGCCTGGCCTCGGCCGCCGGGAATCCGGCGCTGCCCGCCAGAGAGAGCGAACCGTCGGCGTCCGCCGCCCAGATGGCCACGGCAACGGCCCCGAGCGGGGTCAGCGCGTGCTGGAGCAGGGAATCGGCCACCGCCTGGCTGTCGTCGGCCGCCAGCGCGCCGCTCTCGGCCGCCCGCAGCCGCACCGCGGGGGCGCCTGCCTCCTCCTCGCGGATGCGCTCCGCCGTGACGGCGAGAAAGGTGCTGGTCACCTCCGAAAGCCGGTCGTGCGCCGCCTGGTTGATGATCTCCACCGCGAGCTGGAGCTGCGGCACCTTGGCCTGTTCGGCCAACTCGGCGAGCTGGCGGGCGGCCTGCGCCGGCCCGCAGCCCAGCCGCTCGACCAGGATGCCCTTGGCCAGCTCGATCAGGGCCCGTCCGTCGGCCTCCAGCTGGGCGGCCCGTACCTCGCTGCGCAGCCGTTCGACCGTGGCCGCCAGCCGGCCCACCGGGGACGTCCGCTCCGCGCCCTGGGGATCGTCGGGATGTTCGCCGTCCGCGACGGTGTCCCCGCGATCGGCGACGTTCGCGTCGGTGGTCTCAGGAGTGTTCACGGTGCGGCCGCTCCTCGGCGGGGACCCTGGGGAACGCGGGGGAGGGGCGGCAGCGGCGGGCGTCCAGCCGACCGGCCGTGGTGGCGGGTGCAGAGTGCCATGTCATTCCCCCAGCCAGCGTCGGACGCAGGCGATGAGGTCGTCGGTGTCGACCGGCTTGGTGACATGGTCGCTGGCACCCGAAAGCAGGCTCTTCTCCCGGTCGCCCGGCATGGCCTTCGCCGTCACCGCGATGATCGGCAGCTCGGCGTACCGGGGAATCTTGCGGATCTCGGCGGTCGCGGTGTACCCGTCCATCTCGGGCATCATGACGTCCATCAGGATCAGCGCGACCTCGGGCCGGCTCAGCAGCGTCTCGATGCCCTTCCTGCCGTTCTCCGCGTGCAGCACCTGGAATCCGTGCAGCTCCAGAATCCCGCTGAGCGCGAAGAGATTGCGGGCGTCGTCGTCCACGACGAGGACCGTACGGCCCCGGAACGCGTCGTCGATCGGCTGCGCGGGCCGGCTCCTCGCCTCCTCGGCGCGGACCAGCGGGACCACGTCGCCCGGCTGCTCCGCGGACAGGTGGAGCGCGATGCGCTCGCGCAACTCGTCCAGGCTGGACAGGAATTCCAGGGACCGGGCTCCGGAGCGGGACTGCAGCGCCCGTTCCTGCGCGAGGTCGACACGGCTGCCGTTGTGGACGAGGACGGGAACGGTCGCCAGGGCCGAGTCGCCCTCCACCGCTTCGAGGAACCGGGCCGTTTCCCCTTCCGGCATGCCGAGTTCGAGGACGACACAGTGCCACGGTTCCGCGGCCAGCGCGCTCGCCGCCTCCTGAGCTCCGACAACCGTGATGACGTCGACGCTCTCCCGCGCGTCGCCCTCGTCCCGGCTGCGGGCCACATCCCCGACCGCGCTCTCGGCAACGAGCGTCAGCAGGCCCCGGGGCCGCTCCTCGACGACCAGCAGCCGGCGTCGTCGCTGGCGGGGCAGACCGATCGAACCGGTGACGGTGTGCCGCGACCGGGTGAGCGCCGTGGCATCCTCGTCCGGTGCCGACTCGGACGTGCGGCCGCCCGCGAGCAGTGCCTCGAAGTCGGGCCGGGCGACCGGCAGGAAGAGCGTGAACGTACTGCCCTGTCCCGGGACGCTGTCGACGGTTACGGCTCCGCCGAGCAGGTGGGCGATCTCCCGGGTGATGGACAGCCCCAGGCCGGTGCCGCCGTACTTGCGGCTCGTCGTGCCGTCGGCCTGCTGGAACGCGCCGAAGATCGTCTCCAGCTGCTGCTCGGGGATGCCGATGCCGGTGTCCTTGACCCGGAAGGCCGCCACCGTGCCGCCACGCCGTACGCCCGCGGGGATCTCCTGGTCGGCCGCCGGTTCGATCCGCAGCTCGACGCTTCCCCGCTCGGTGAACTTCACCGCGTTCGACAGCAGGTTGCGCAGCACCTGGCGCAGCCGGGAGTCGTCGGTGAGGAGGTCGACCGGGGCTCCGGGGGCGGTGCTGACCGTGAACTCCAGGCTCTTCTGCGAGGTCATCGGGCGGAAGGTGGCCTCGACGTATTCGAGCAGCTGCCGCAGCGGGACCCGCTCGGGGGTCACGTCCATCTTGCCGGCCTCGACCTTCGACAGGTCGAGGATGTCATTGATCAGCTGGAGCAGGTCGGAGCCCGCGGAGTGGATGATGCCGGCGTACTCGACCTGCTTCGGCGTGAGATTGCGCGAGGGGTTCTGCGCCAGCAGCTGGGCGAGGATGAGCAGGCTGTTGAGCGGGGTCCGCAGTTCGTGGCTCATGTTGGCGAGGAACTCGGACTTGTACTTGGACGCCAGCGACAACTGCTGGGCCCGTGCCTCGAGTTCCTGCCGGGCCTGTTCGATCTGGAGGTTCTTCGCCTCGATGTCGCGGTTCTGGGTCACGAGCAGCGAGGCCTTGTCCTCCAGCTCGGCGTTGGAGCGCTGGAGTTCGTCCTGCTGGACCTGCAACTCCTCGGAGCGCGCCTGGAGTTCGGCGGTCAGTCGCTGCGACTCACCCAGCAGCTCATCGGTGCGGGCGTTCGCCACGATGGTGCTGACGTTGACGCCGATGGTCTCCATCAGCTGTTCCAGGAAGGTCCGGTGCCCCTGCTTGAAGCGGGTGACCGAGGCGAGCTCGATGACACCGAGGACCTGTTCCTCGACGACGATCGGGAGCACCACCAGAGCCGTCGGCGCCGTCTGTCCGAGCCCCGAGGAGATGGTGACGTAGCCCGGCGGCACCTCGTCCACCGTGATGGCGCGGCGGCTGCGCGCGGCCTGTCCGACGAGCGAGCGGCCGAGCTTGATGCGGGTGGGACGCCCGTCCTCGTCGGGATAGCCGTAGGACCCGACCAGCCGCAGCTCCGTACCCTTCGCGGTCTCCTCGGCGAGGTAGAAGGCGCCGTACTGCGCGGCGACCAGCGGGGTGAGCTCGTCCATGATGAGGTCGGCCACCACGTCCAGGTCGCGGTAGCCCTGCATCAGGCCGGAGATCCGGGCCAGGTTCGTCTTGAGCCAGTCCTGCTCCTGGTTGGCGCGCGTGGTCTCCCGCAGCGACTCCACCATGGAGTTGATGTTGTCCTTCAGGTCGGCGACCTCGCCCGAGGCCTCCACGGTGATGGACCGGGTCAGGTCGCCCTCGGCCACTGCACTGGTGACCTCGGCGATGGCGCGGACCTGGCGCGTGAGGTTGCCGGCGAGCTCGTTCACGTTCTCGGTCAGCCGCTTCCAGGTGCCCGAGACGCCCTCCACCTCGGCCTGACCGCCGAGCCTGCCCTCGCTGCCGACCTCGCGGGCCACCCGGGTGACCTCCGCGGCGAAGGCGGAGAGCTGGTCGACCATGGTGTTGATGGTCGTCTTGAGTTCGAGGATCTCGCCGCGGGCGTCGACGTCGATCTTCTTGGACAGGTCGCCCTTCGCCACGGCCGTCGTCACCAGGGCGATGTTGCGCACCTGTCCGGTGAGGTTGTTGGCCATCGAGTTGACGTTGTCGGTGAGGTCCTTCCAGGTGCCCGCCACGTTGGGCACGTGTGCCTGCCCGCCGAGGCGGCCCTCGGTGCCGACCTCGCGGGCGACGCGGGTGACCTCGTCGGCGAACGCGGACAGCGTGTCGACCATCGTGTTGATGACGTCGGCCAGGGCGGCGACCTCGCCCTTCGCCTCCACGGTGATCTTCTGCGACAGGTCGCCGCGGGCCACGGCGGTGGCCACCTGCGCGATGGAGCGGACCTGGCCGGTCAGGTTCGACGCCATGACGTTGACGTTGTCGGTGAGGTCCTTCCACGTGCCGGAGACGCCCCGGACCGTGGCCTGTCCGCCCAGGTTGCCCGCGGTGCCGACCTCGCGGGCGACGCGGGTGACCTCGTCGGCGAACGCCGAGAGCTGTTCGACCATCGTGTTGATGGTCTCCTTCAGCTCCAGGATCTCGCCCCGGGCGTCGACGGTGATCTTCTGCGACAGGTCGCCCTTCGCGACGGCCGTGGCCACCTGCGCGATCGAGCGGACCTGGGCGGTGAGGTTGCCCGCCATGAAGTTGACGGAGTCGGTGAGGTCGCGCCAGGTGCCCTTGACGCCCTTGACGTCGGCCTGGCCGCCGAGGCGTCCGTCGGTGCCGACCTCGCGGGCGACGCGGGTGACCTCGTCGGCGAACGCGGACAGCTGGTCGACCATCGTGTTGATGGTGTTCTTCAGTTCGAGGATCTCGCCGCGGGCGTCCACGGTGATCTTCTGGGAGAGATCGCCCTGGGCCACCGCGGTCGTCACCTGAGCGACGTTGCGGACCTGGGCGGTGAGGTTGCCCGCCATGAAGTTGACGGAGTCGGTGAGGTCGCGCCAGACGCCGCCGACGCCGGGAACCTGGGCCTGGCCGCCGAGGCGTCCGTCGGTGCCGACCTCGCGGGCGACGCGGGTGACCTCGTCGGCGAACGCGGACAGCTGGTCGACCATCGTGTTGACGGTCTCCTTCAGCTGGAGGATCTCGCCGCGGGCGGGCACGTCGATCTTCTGGGAGAGATCGCCCTTGGCGACGGCCGTGGCCACCTGCGCGATGTCGCGGACCTGCGTGGTGAGGTTGCCCGCCATGGCGTTGACCGAGTCGGTGAGGTCGGCCCAGGTACCGGAGACGCCCGGCACCTCCGCCTGGCCGCCGAGGGTCCCCTCCGTGCCCACCTCGCGCGCCACCCGTGTCACCTCGGAGGTGAACACCGACAGCTGGTCGACCATGCCGTTGAACACGGTGGCGATGTCACCCAGCAGGCCACCCGTCTCGTCGGGGAGCCGGGTGCCGAAGTCGCCGTCACGCACGGCGGTGAGGCCGGCCAGCAGTTGGCGCAGTTCCTGCTCGCCCGGCGTCCGTACGGACGTCTCGCTCGCTGCCCTTGTCATGCTCACCCTCGTTCCGCTCCCCTGGAGTCCCGTGTCACGGAACTCGGAACCTTGCCGGGCCCACGGACAGCCCCCCGCTGTCCGTGGAATTCCCGCAGATCACGGGTCGTCCCGTTAAGAAAATACGCCGCAGGCTAACCCAGAAGGCAGGTGGTGAACAAAGTGTGTGGGCGAACTCTTCGGCGGCCCAAAAAACTTGCCGGTGACAGGAATAACCGCGAGTGAAGGGGATACACAGAACCCTTTTGGCCGGGGCCGCCCGGACCGCACACGCGAAGTCCCGCCGACCCGCTTCGGACCGGAGTCCGGGGCGGGGCGACGGGACCGTCGTACGGGCCGTGCCGTGCGGGAGTGTCAGGCGACCGCGGGGTCGAGCAGACCCGTCCGCAGACGCTTGATGATGCGGGTGATCAGCCTGGAGACATGCATCTGCGAGATACCGAGCTCCTCGCCGATCTGCGCCTGGGTGCGCTCCTCGACGAAGCGCAGATGAATGATCCGGCGCTGACGGTCGTCGAGTTCGGCGATCAGCGGGGCCAGGGAGTTGAAGTCCTCGACCAGTTCCAGCGAGGCGTCCTCCTCGCCGATGAAGTCCGCGAGGACGGCCTCGCCGTCCGCGCCGCCGTCGGCCGTGAGAGCGGCGTCGAGGGACGAGGAGTTGTAGCCGTTCGACGCCTTGCGGGCCTCGATGACCTCTTCCTCGGTCAGGCACATCAGCTCGGACAGTTCACGTGTGGTGGGCGTACGGCCGAGGCGGGTGCGCAGTTCCTCCGTCGCCTTGGCGAGCTCCACGCGAGCCTCCTGCAGCCGGCGCGGCACGTGGACGGCCCAGCTCGTGTCGCGGAAGAAGCGCTTGATCTCACCGACGATGTAGGGAACCGCGAAGGAGGTGAACTCGACCTCGCGGGACAGCTCGAAGCGGTCGATCGCCTTGATCAGCCCGATCGTGCCGACCTGGACGATGTCCTCCATCTCACCCTGGCTCCGGCTGCGGAAGCGCGCCGCCGCGTAACGGACGAGGGAGAGATTCATCTCGATGAGGGTGTTGCGCGCGTACTGGTATTCGTGCGTGCCCTCCTCCAGGACGGAGAGCCGGTCGAAGAACTGGCGGGACAGCTCACGTGCGTCCTTCGGGCTGATCTTCAGCGGCTCGTCGATCTGCGGAAGGACGCCCCCCTCGGCCGTCGCTGTCCGGTACGCCGTGTCCGTTGCCTTCGCTGTCGCCACGGCCGCCATGCCGTCCACCCCAAATCGTCCGAAGGAATTGATGCCAGGGCCCGTCTGCCCTGCTTCACACCGCTCATGCCACCCGGTTGCCGAATTCTTCGGAACGCGTACGTCCCGCCTTCCCTCCGGCACCGGGGCAGGTGCACTTCTGCCCGGGAACGCTGTTCGGATGCGGGGTGGCGGCGTCAATTTTCGAACGGGCTTCTGATGGTTCCGCCGGGGTTCCCGGGGCAGGTGAGGACTGCGCGCGGCCGACGTGGTGCCGCCGTCGCGCCCGGGGGCCTGCCTCGGGGCCGCGACGGCCACGTAAAATGGGTTTCGGGGTGAGTCCGTGGGCATGGATCGGCGAGTGGACGGAGCGCAGACGCTCTGTTCGTCGGCGTGCCCCGACCCGGGACCGCTCGCCGGACACGGGTCCCGGGGCGCGGTGGTCGAAGCATGACGACGGCGGCACTTCGCGGCGAGCCCTTCGTCCACCCCGCGCTCCTCTATCGCGGCGACCGTGAGTACGTGGAAGGGACGACGCGCTTCGTGTCGGACGGCGTAGCCGCCGGGGAACCGGTGGCGGTGGCCGTTCCCCCCGCACGGCTGGAACTCATCCGAGGCGCACTGGGACCGCTCGGCGCCGACGTCCGCTGGATCGACATGACACAGGCCGGCCGGAACCCGGGCCGGATCATCCCCTCCGTCCTGCGGGCCTTCGCCGACGCCCATCCCGGCGTCCATGTGCGGATCATCGGTGAACCCATCTGGGACGGCCGTACGGCGGCGGAGTACCCGGCCTGCGTCCAGCACGAAGCCCTGATCAACACGGCGTTCGGCGGACGGGACGTGACGATCCTCTGCCCCTACGACGCACGAGCCCTCTCCCACGACGTGATCGCCGACGCCCACGCCACACACCCCGTCGTGATCAGCGGTGGCCGCCGGCGGGTCAGCCCGTCCTACGACCCCGCCGGGGTGCTGGCGCGCTGCAACCAGGCGCTGCGCCACCCGCCGGGAGCGGCGACGGTCGGCTTCGACGCGCAACTCCTGCCCGCCGCCCGCGACTTCGCGATCAGCGAGGCCCGGGAACGCGGGATGACACGGGCCCGGTCGCAGGATCTGAACCTGGTCGTCGCGGAACTGACGACCAACAGCGTGGTGCACGGGGGCGGTTCGGGGACCCTGAGGATCTGGGCCGAGAGCGAGCAGATCGTGTGCGAGGTGCGGGACGAGGGGCGGCTGAGCGATCCGCTGGCGGGCAGGCATCCCGTGCGCCCCGATCAGATCGGCGGACGGGGCCTGTTCCTCGTGCACTTCGTCTCGGACCTCGTGCGTGTGTACACCGATGACTCCGGCACGACCGTGCGCAGCTACATCGCCCGCACCTGACCAGGTGTACGTCACCGGGTTCGCGTGGTGGCATCCGCGCGCCGGTACAGGTGGGCAGGTGGGTGTGGGGCCCGAACCCGGGCTCCCGGTTCGGGCCCCTGCCTGCGACACGGAACCGCCCGGACCCTCCAGGTGCGCCCGGACGAACCACTGGAACCGTTCGAGCGGAGGCTGCGGCATTCCGCCCCTGAGACGGCGTTGGGCCAAATAGGTCGTCTGGGGCGGCTGTTGCGAATGAACCGTCGTGAACCCGGGCACACGGACGAAAACTCGAGAGAGGAGCCCTCGCCGTGCTCGTGCCCGACCCGAAGGTTGTCCGGAGGCTGCTGACGCGTTACGCGGCCCTGAAGATCGCGTATGCCGAGAAGGAGACGCTGGAGACCGCCCGTCGGCTGGAGGACGTCACGTACACACTCTGTGTGATGACGGGAACGACCAGCGTGCGCGACGCCGTCGTCGTCGCCGACGGCATGCTCGTGGCCGGGGGGAACCGGCCGGACGCGCGGCCGGGCGGGCTGCTGGGGAACCGGACGTCACCGGACGTCTCGACGGACGGCATGCCCTCGGTCGCCTCGCCGCTGACGCAGCCGCACCCCGAGGTGCGGGCTCTGAACGGCCGGGGCGTCGGCACGTCCGGTCCCCTCTTCTGACCGCCGGGGCGTGTTCATGCGGTGGGGGGGGCCCCCCGCGGGGGGGGCCCCCCCCCCCCGGCGCGCCACCCCCCCCCCCCGGGCCCGAACCCACCCGGCCCCCCCCCCAGGGGGCCCCGAAGAGGAGGGGCGCGAAACAAAAGGGGGTTGG
>NZ_JBIAQF010000013.1:160261-196003 GCF_042888885.1 Streptomyces sp. NPDC002742 | reverse complement strand
CGGCGGGGGGGGGCGCCGGCCCGGGGGGGGGGGGGGCCCGGGCGGGCCCCCCCCCCGGGGGGGGGGGGGGGTTGTGGGGGGGGGGGGGGCCCCCCCCCGGGCGGCCCCCCCCCCCCCCCCCATGCCTCTAATCGCCGCGATGTCGCCAGTACCAGACGAGACCCGCGACGAAGGCGCACAGGAAGAGGACGGGCAGAATCAGTCCTGGGATGCGAGCCGCCGTCATGACGGGGCTCCGACAGGAGAACAGGCCCATGGGGACCAGGTGTTGACCATTGCGTTCCGCTTTCGACGAGCTGCCGGCCACCGGGGCGCGCGGCGACGGGACCAGACCCGACGGCCGCCGCGCTCAGGTGGCTAAGGGCTGTCCCGTAATCCCCGGCGGGCGCACGACGACAGCTACGGCACCTCGCCGCGTTGTCGGATCGCCCGAATACGCCCAGTATGAGGACGATCCTCCGCCTTGCGATGCACCGCATCTGACGCCGCGCGCTGATCCACCGGTGATTACGGGACAGCCCGTAGGGCTCAATGATGGCGGGAAGATCGCGCGACGGGTCCTGGCCGGGAGTGGCTGGATTGGTGTGCGAGGAAATCCGGCGGGCGCAGCCGTGACGGCCTGGCACGGATCGATCCGGTCCTGGCGGTGGACGACGTCCGCACGGCGCCCGTACGACATCCGTGTGACGTCCGCGCGACGGTACCGCGAACAGCCGAGGGGCCGCTGCGAAGGGCACCTCCGGGGCGGCGGGTGCGGGCCGTGCCCTGGGTAACCCGTCGCGTTCCTATCCTTCGAACGGCTGAACTACCTTGTCCGTTCCCGCTCGTTCTCCTCCTGTGAGCATCGTCGAGGCGGAGATGAGGAATCGATGAGCCGACACCGCAAGGGCCGTAGGCACCGCAAGGTGAACATGACGCCGCGTCCGGTCGGACCGAGGAGATCACCGCGCGCAGTGCGGGAGCAGGCGAGCACGCGTGAGCCCAGAGTGGCACCGGACCGGTCCCCGACCGCCGGGCGGAACACGAACGCGGAGGGGTCCGGCGTCGTGGCCAGGAAGGTGAGCGAAGGCGGTCTGAGCCGCCACGCCGTGCGTACGTGGGAGCGGCTGGCGGAAGCCGGGCCCGGCGGAGTCGGCGTCGCCGAACTCAGCGAGGCAGTGGGCTTCCAGCGTTCCACCGTGTCCGGACACCTGAAGGGCCTGGCCGAACTGGGGCTGGCCGAGGACCACGAGAGCGTGTGGCGGGCGATCGGCCCGGTGGAGGGCACGGTGGCGGGTGAGGGCGTACGGGCTTCGGCCGGGAGCGTTTCCTAGGACGGTGGCCTGAGAGGGGCGCCCGCCCGGGTGTCCCGCCCCGGCGGGCGGCCCTCCTCGTCCACCGAGCCACCCCTGCGGCCGTTCGTCGACTCGTCGGTGATCCGGCCGGCAGAAGGCCGCCGCGCGGTCGCTTCTCCTCATCGAGGCAGTGAGATCAGTCCGCCGGGCCCCCGCCGGAGCCGAAGTAGCTGTTCACCGCTTCGGGCATCCGCTGAGCCACCTGGTCTCCCAGGCGCTCGAATTCCCCGCGCAGGAACGGAGAGGCCAGGCGGGCCATGCCGCGGAATTCGATACGGGCCCGGTAGGTGAGGAGAGTGGCGCCCTTCTCCGCACGGAAGATCAGGTCGTCCGTCGAGGTGACGGTCCGGTTCCGCCCCACGAAGGTCAGCCGCAGGTCTTCCAGCCGGACCAGCCGGTAGCGGAGTTCGGTGCGCCGCCCGCGGAACCTTGAGACATTGTCCCATTCGGCGCCTTTGGCGACGGGGGCGCCGGCTCTGGCCGGACGGCAGCTCACCGTGCCGGGGTCCCATTCCTGCGCGTGCGCGAAGTCCGCCAGATACGCCACCACATCGGGCAGGGGGTGGTGCAGGGCGACCGTGCGTTCGACTTCGACCATGAGGCTTCTCTTTCGTGCGGTGTGCGGCAGGCGCCTCCAGAAGTGCGGGAGGTCCATTGTCTTCCCCGCGGGAACGCCGAGCGGATGCAGTGGATTCGTCACCCGACGTGGTGTCGGGCGGATTTCTCGGGGTATCCGGACCCCATCGCTCGACAGTCGGCCATTGACAAGGGAGATCTCATGCTCGGCATCGCTGCCGCCGTACTGCTGTTCATCGCGTTCCTGATCAACGCCGGTGACGTTTCGACCAATCACGTGTTCACGTCGACCAACGTCATGCTCATAGGCCTCGCCCTGCTCGCTCTTCACCTCTCGGGCGTCGGAGGCGGCTGGGCGACGCGCCGCCGCCGCTGACGGACGGGGCGGATCTCTCCGGCGGCGGAAGCGGCGGCGCCCGCCGGCCCGGAGGGCCCCTTTCCCCGCCCCGCGACGCGGGCACTGCGGGCGAACCGACGAACTGACGGAGGAAGACATGACAGCCGACGGAATCTGGTCGTACGCACCGGAGTTCGGACACCCCGAAGTACACGAACTGGCCGGCTACAGCGTCGAGGCGAGCGACGGGACCATAGGGCACGTGGACCGGCAGGCGGACGACTCAGGGATGCGGCACCTGATCGTCGACACAGGCATCTGGGTGTTCGGCAGGAGCGTGCTGGTTCCCGTGGGTGTCGTCACCGGCATCGACACGGAGTCTCAGAAGATCATCGTCGCGTGCACCCGCGAGGAGATCAAGTCGGCGCCCGTGTTCAAGACGGACCGCGAGACCCTCGACCCCGAGTATCTGTCCAGTGTCGGGCGCTACTACCGGGGCCTCCCGCCGCGCCAACCGGCCTGAGCCGTCGAGCCGCGCGATCACGAGCGCGGCGACCGCACGTCGCCAGGTCGGGGTTCGACCACCGTTCCACCGTCGGGACACGAGGGTCCCGAACCGCGGCCTGCGTGCCGCGGATTCGTGCGGTGAGCACTCCGAAGCCGCGCGCCCGCCGGATTGCTCCCGGCCGGAATCTCCCTCGAATCGGTGATCGCCCTCCCGTCGACCGATCCGGCACGGCTCCGGGCTCGGATTCCCCCGTGTGAGCCGGGACCTGAAGAGTTCGATGTGTTCCCCCGAGTGCGCCGCCGGCGCCTCGCGGAGGCCCGTCCGTTCGTTCTCCACGGAATTTCCGCTCGAAAACCGCGGCATTCGCCGGTCCGCTCGTCGAATGCCGCTTCGTTCCGACAGGAGAACCTCATGAACATGCGTATCCGTCGCGTCGCGGTGGCCCTCGCCACCGCCGCTGCGCTGCCGGTCGTGCTGACGGCTTGTTCCGACGGCGGCAAGGACGACGGCGCGTCGAATTCTGCGAAAGCATCGGCTTCCGCTCCCGTCCCGGACGGGAAATCGGCCGGTTCGCCGGCGATGGCGGGAAGTTCCGACCAGCCGTTCGGTCCGGGGTGCGCGTCGGTGCCGAAGGACGGGGCGGGGGCGTTCGACGGGATGGCGAAGGACCCGGTGGCGACGGCGGCGTCCAACAACCCGGCACTGTCGACGCTGGTGACGGCGGTGAGGAAGGCGGGTCTGGTGGACACGCTGAACAACGCCGAGAACATCACGGTGTTCGCGCCGGCGAACGAGGCGTTCGCGAAGATTCCGAAGGCGACGCTGGACAAGGTGCTCGCGGACAAGGCCCGGTTGACGAAGATTCTGACGTATCACGTCGTCGGCCAGAAGCTGACGCCGAAGCAATTGGAGAACGGTTCGTTCGAGACGCTGGAGAAGAGCAGGCTGATCACGAGCGGGTCGGGGGAGTCGTACACGGTGAACGACTCCGCGAGGGTGGTGTGCGGCGAGGTGAGGACCGCCAACGCGAACGTGTACATCATCGACACCGTCCTGATGCCCAAGAACTGACACCGGGGCATGCTCCGGCCCCGCGGTCGACAGCCGCGGGGCCGCCGTCCGCGCGGTCGGCAGGAGCTTCCTGTGGCGGGCAGGAAAAGCGGGGGTGTCCGGGACAGGCGTCCGTCCCGGACACCCCCGTCCCTTCTCGTCGACGGGTGCGCGGGTGTCGCGCACGACTCCGGCGACGCTTCCTCGGAGCACCACCGATTGCCGGAACACGGCGCTGCGGGGGTGTAGGGGGACCAGCGCGTGGAAGGAGAGCCCGGACCGGCCCCGCCAGGCATGAGGCCGGGAACGCCGGCCTGACCGGCCGAGAGGTGAGGGATGAGCAGACGAATCGTCCGGATGCGCGCGGAAGGACGGGGTGTCGCCGCCCTGTGCCGGGACCTCACCCGAGTCCTCACCGCCGTCCCCACCCGGCTCCTCGGCCGAGTCGCCGTCCGCGACCGGACCCGCACCCGGGCGCGGATCGGCAGCAGCCCCGAACGGAGCCGGCATGTCCGCTGAATCCGGGCCGGGCGGCGTCGTCGGGGCGGTCCGCCCGGCGCGGCCCCGCCGTTACGGGCCACGGCTGCCCGCCATCTGGTGGCCGGCCCTGCGCCGCACCCCGGTCTCGATGTGGAACGACGACGTCTCCGACTGGGCGGCCGCGCTGACGTACTACGCGATCCTCGCGGTGCTGCCCGCCCTGCTGGTCATGGTCATCGCCTTCGGGCTGATCAGTCCGGACACCGCCGACCGGTTCATCGCACACGTCACGGCGTACGCGCCGGCGCAGTCGGGGGCGGAGCTGCACCAGGCCCTGGGGGAGATGCTGCGCCGGCGATCCGCCGCCTGGACGCTCCTCGTCGCCGGTGCGGCGAGCGCGCTCTGGTCGGCCTCCAGCTACCTCGCGGTGTTCCGCCGGGCCCTGCACCGCATGCACGACGTGGCGGACCGCCGCTCGGCCTGGCGCACCGCGCACCGACTGGTACTGACCGCGCTGGCGCTGCTCGGGCTGCTCGTCGTGAGCGCCCTCGTCCTCCTGCTGACCGGCCCCGTGGCCGAGGCCGCCGGCCGCGTCTTCGGCCTGGACGGCACGGTGGCCGTGGCCTGGAACCTGCTCCGGTGGCCCCTGCTGATGTGCCTGGTGGCCCTGCTGGTCCTCGTCGTCTTCCACACGGGTCCGCCGCCCGCCCGGCGTCGCCGGTACAGCCTGCCCGGCGGAATCCTCGCAGCCTTCCTCTGGCTGGCGGTCTCCGCCGGATTCGCCCTGTACGCCACCGGCTTCGGGGCCTACAGCAGGCTCTACGGCTCTCTCGCCGGTCCCGTCGTCTTCCTCGTGTGGCTGTGGCTGTCCAACCTCGCGCTGCTGGCCGGCGCGCAGTTCACGGCCGAACTGAACGGGGCCGCGGCGGCGGGGAACCGGGCAACAGTTTGAGACATCCAGGTTTGCTCCGGCCGGGACGGCGCAGACGGAGTGAGGAAGTCACATCTTGCCGGACGAACGGTGGAGGAACTGTGGGAATCATCGCTTGGATTCTGATCGGGTTGCTTGCCGGTGCCATCGCCAAGCTGCTCCTGCCGGGCAAGGACCCGGGTGGGATCATCATCACGATGCTGATCGGTGTCGCGGGAGGCCTGCTGGGCGGCTGGCTGGGCAAGGTCATCTTCGGCGTCGACTCGATCGACGGATTCTTCGACGTGTCGACCTGGATCGCCGCCATCGCGGGATCACTGATCCTTCTGGTTCTGTACCGAATGCTGACGGGCAACCGCCGGTCGCACCGCCACGCGTAAGGCGCCAAGGGCCCGTTCGGGCGTCCTGACTCACGGCCTGGGGCCGGCACCCGGAATCTCCGGGTGCCGGCCCCAGGCCGTGAGTCGTCCTTCGCGGGCCCGTCCGGGTGAACGCGGCGCAGATTTCGGAGTGTGCCCCCTGACGAGGGGTACCGGTTGCGCCAAGCCGCGGGTTGGGAGCAGCAGTCCCGCGGGCCAGCACTCCTACGGCGTCCCGGGACGCCTGGGGGTGCGTCCAGGACTCCGCGTCGCCCTCCCGCCGCGGCGGGCGTTCTGTCATGATCGACGGAGACCGTGTGCGCACGCCCGATCACGTGACTCCTGCCCACCCGACCGCTGTCCGGGCCGACCGGCGTGGGCCGCGCCGCCGCCCCTGAGGAGCCCGAGTGACGTACGACGTCGGCGCACTGCGCGCCGAGATCCCCGCCCTGCTGTCCGGCGTCGCGCACTTCGACGGTCCGGGCGGAACGCAGACCCCGGCCCGGGTCGCCGGGGCGATCGCGGACGCGCTCACCGGCCCGCTGTCGATCCGGGGGCGCCTGACACCGGGAGAGGCGAACGCGGAGGGTCTCGTCCAGGGATTCCGGCAGGCCGTGGCCGACCTGGTGGGCGGCCACCCCACCGGGGTCGTCTTCGGCCGCAGCGCCACCCAGCTCACGTACGACTTCTCCCACACACTCGCGAAGGACTGGGCGCCCGGTGACGAGGTCGTCGTCAGCCGTCTCGACCACGACGCCAACATCCGGCCCTGGATCCAGGCGGCGCAACGGGCCGGAGCCCGCGTGCGCTGGGCCGACTTCGATCCGGAGACGGGTGAACTCCCGCCCTCGGCGGTGGGGGACCTGCTGACCGATCGCACCCGGCTGGTCGCGGTCACCGCCGCCTCGAACCTGATCGGGACCGTGCCCGACATCGCCGGGATCTCACGCCTGGTCCACCGGTACCCGCGGGCGCTGCTCTTCGTGGACGGGGTGCACTACGCGGCGCACGCCTTCGTGGATCTCGCGCGGCTCGGCGCCGACTTCCTCGTGTGCTCGCCCTACAAGTTCTTCGGCCCGCACCACGGTGTCCTGACCGCCTCCCCGGAGCTGCTGGAGGAACTGCGCCCGGACAAGCTGCTGCCGTCCGCCGACGTGGTTCCCGAGCGCTTCGAACTGGGAACTCTGCCCTACGAGTCGCTCGCCGGCACCACCGCCGCGATCGACGTCATCGCCGGGCTCGGCACTGTCACGACGGGCGGGCGCAGAGACCGGCTGCGGTCGGCCTTCGCGGCGATCGAGCGGCATGAGGGAGCGCTGCGCGAGCGGCTGGAGGCCGGCCTGGCCGAGCTGCCGGGCGTCACGTTGCGCTCCCGCGCGGCCCACCGGACGCCCACCCTGCTGCTGACGTTCGACCACCGGGACGCGGCCGACGCCCCTCCGTTCCTGGCGGCCCGCGGTGTACACGCGCCCGCCGGGTCGTTCTACGCGGTGGAGGCGTCCCGGCACCTCGGCCTCGGCGACAGCGGAGGCCTTCGCGTCGGACTCTCGCCGTACAACGACCAGGACGATGTGGAACGGCTGCTGGAGGGACTGGAGGCCTTCCTGCGGTCGTAGCCACGGAGGCGGGTCCAGACGTCATGGGCGCGCTCGTGGCGGACGGCCGGGCGAGCGTGAGGTCGTCAGGTCGCGAGCGCGCCGTCGTAGGGCCGGTTGTCCGGTGCGGTGACCAGACGGAGCGCTTCGGCCAGGTGACGTGGGCGCAGGAGCCCCGGACCCGGCTGCCCGCCCCAGCCCGGTCCGGTCAGCAGGACCTGGCTCCGCGTTCGCGCTCCGCGTACTCCCCAGCTCGTAGCGGCGATGTGACGGGCGAGCGGAAGGTTCGCCGTGGACCGCGACTGCGACCACAGGACAACCGCCGGAGGACCGACGCGCCGGACCGCCGCCATGAGCGCCTCGGGCGGAACGGCGCTACCTAGCGTCAGGACGGGTACCCGACGTTCGGCCAGTGCCGCGTTGAGCGCCTCCAGCGGCAGGGTGTGCTGCTCGTCCGGAAGGCAGGCCAGCAGGACGGGTGACGCGGTGGCGTGCGCCGCCTGCCCCGCCGCTGACACGTAGGCGTGCCGCAGGGTGGCGGAGACGTGCCAGGACAGGAGGTGCTCGACCTCGACGTAACGGTCCCCCGAGGACTCCCACTTGCGGCCCACCGCCCGCAGGGTGGGCACCATCACCTCGTCCCAGGCCCTGGTGAGGCCGTGGGTCCGGACCGCGGCCGCTAGTTGTTCCTGGACGGCGAGGGCGTCCAGACGGACGGCCGCACGGCTGAGCCCCCGGCAGTACCGGCCCAGGTCACCCGACGGCAGCCCGGTGCCCGACCGCGGCCCTGCTTCTCCCGGGCCGGGGGCCTTGGTCGTCGGCCGCTCCGGAATCCGGACACCGGTCCGCGTCCGGGCGTCGAGAAGCGGAGATACCGCGCCAGGGCCGCGAGCCGCCTCCTTCGCGGCGCGGGCGGCCTCGGCGGGAGGCAGGCCGACGGCGGTCAGCCGGCACATCTCCTGGATCATGGCCACGTCGTCGCGAGACCACCGGCGGTGGTGGCCGTCGGCCCGCACCGCGGGTCCCAGCCCGTACCGGCGGTCCCAGGAACGCAGTGTCGTGGGCGACACGCCGAGCTTCCGCGCCAGGAACCCGGTGGTCACTCCCACGTCTGCGGTCGCCGTCTCCTCGTGGGCGCTCAGGTCCATGGGGCGGCCTCCGGGGGAAGGGCGGACGAGGGCCCGGCGGAAAGGGCGTCCCACCCACGGGTGGTGGGGCCCGTCGCAGGGCGGCAGCAGATCATGACGGGACCTCGCCTCGATTCCGGAGCCGTCCGGGGACCGGCCGGTCCGCCGGGCTCACCCCTCCTTCGGCGCGGGGCCGTCCACCGGATGCGGCGAACCGGGCCGGCGTGGCGACGGGGTTGCCCCACCGGGTCCGGGCGGGGACCACGCCGGCCCCGGCGGAGGCTCACTTCCCAGCCCATTTCCGGCCCTGCCGTGGACCGAACCGCATCGGCCGTCGTGGCGAGTGCCGTACCCCGCCGTCGTGGCGGTCGACGTGCCGACGACCGGGCCCGACGCGACCCGGAAACCCTGTCCGGGGTGTACGGGCGACTTCGCCGACTCGGTCCCGGGTCCGGGTACGCGCGGGGGAGGGGCGCTGCGGCGTGCGCCCCGGAGCGGCGGCCCTGTCACGCGTGGGCCTCGAGGGTTCGCGCACGCTGCGGTGCCATCGCCCAGCGCACGGCCGATGTGAAGGCGCAGCCGAGCGGACGTACACACACGGTGTCCACCAACTGCAGCCGCGGCAGCCGCAGTTCGGCGGCGGCCCAGGTGGGCAGCAGGGACACCGCGTTCGCGGCGAGCACCCCGTACGGGAGGCGGGCGACGAGTGGCACCGGCGGGCTCAGCAGGAGGAACCGCGCGGCATCGCGTGCCTCCGGCGTCGCCCGCAACTCGCCGCGGTACGCGGTCAGCCGCTCCGCGAGCTCGGCACGGTTCGTCGGCGGATCCAGGACGCCCAGCGCTGAGGCGACACGGGCGGTGTCCGCCACGTACGCGTCGTAGCCGGCGCCGGACAACGGGCGGGCGCCGTACCGCCGGTGCGCCCGCAGGAAGCTGTCGACCTCCGCGACGTGGACCCAGCCGAGAAGGTGCGGATCCGTCGCGTGATAAGCCGTTCCCTCCGAGGTCACCCCGCGCACCCGCTCATGGACCGCCCGTACCCGGTCACAGGCGTCCTGGGCGCTCTCGGCCGTCCCGTACGTCGTCACCGCGAGGAAGGTGGAGGTGCGCTGGAGCCTTCCCCAGGGATCCCCGCGGAAGCCCGAGTGCGCGGACACGGCGGCCATGGCGAGTGGGTGGAGCGACTGGAGCAGCAGCGCGGAGAGCCCGCCGATGAACATCGACGCGTCCCCGTGAACGGTGCGGATGGGGCGGTCCGGGCCGAACCAACGGGGTCCGGGCGTGCCGTGGATACGTGCGCGGTTCTTCGGTCCCTCGGGGCCCGCGACCCGGGTGAACAGCGCGCTGCCCAGCCGTTCCCGCACTCCGCCGCCGTCCGCTCCGGTCCGTCTCATGGGGCGATGGCCTCCCTCCGTGTCGTGTTCCGCCGGGCCCGCGACCTGTTCGGAACCTGCCGGGTCGATCGGCCGCTCGGGCCCACGCCACACGGTGTGCCGCCCGCGGTGCGTTCGCCGCCGAGGTGTCCGGCGGATGCGGTCCGCGACCGTGCGTCGCGGGGCCGCGCGCACCGGCGGAGGCACCCTTCAGCATGGCCGAACCCGGGGAAGGAAGTCCACTACGGCTCACATGGCTACGCGCGTGCCCCATCCCGCGGCGCGGGCGACGGCGTCGGCGACGTGGGCGGCCGCGACGTCCAGGGCGGCGTGACCGGTCGACTTGAACAGGGTGAGTTCGGCGTCGTCGCGCCGACCGGGGTGTTCGCCGCCCAGGACCGAACCGAGGAGCGTCACGGACCGCTCGGGCGGGAGGTCCTGCAACTCGTGGGCGCCGGAGGGGGGCGGGGTCGTGGCGGCGCCGTGCCACTCGGCGAAGAGGGCGGCGTCCCGGACGGTGTCGGCGTCCAGCTCGGGTCCGTGGGAGCCGCCCACCGAGCTGATGTGCGTGCCGGGGGCGAGCCATGCGCGACGGATGACCGGCCGCGCGGCGCCCGTGCAGCAGAACACCGTGTCGGCCCCGCGCACCGCCTCCTCGATCCCGTTCGCGCCCCGGCCGACGGGGTGGAGGGCGGCGGCGCTCGCGGCACGCCGGGGATCGCGGCCCGCGACGGACACGGGGGTCCTCGGACTCAACGCCGCGAGCAGGGCGATCTGCGCACGTGCCTGGGCGCCCGTTCCGATGACGGCGACCCGGGTGGCGTCCTGACGCGCCAGGGCCCGAGCGCTCAGTGTGGCGGTCGCCGCGGTACGGATCTCGGTGAGGGGCTCGGCGTCCATCAGAGCCAGCGGGCGGCCGTCCGCCTCGTCGAAGAGCGCGACGATGCCCCGGTGACTGCTGCGTCCGGGCCGTGCCGGGTCGGCGAACACGGAGACGAGTTTGGCCGCGAGCCCGAGACCGGGCACATGGCCGGGCATCGCGCCGAGCAGGCCGCCCGGTGCGTGCGCCGCGATCCGCGGTGGCGCGGAGACCTCGTCACGGCCGACGGCGACGAGGGCCGTCGTCACGGCGTCCAGAACCCGCTGCGGGTCGAGTGCGGCGCGTGTCCGCGCCCCGTCGAGGAAGAGGATCTCGCTCATGCCGGACCTTCGGTGGTGGTGGACGCGGAGGCGGCCTGGGACGTCGGTGTGGACGGGGGCCGGGACGAGGACTCGGGCTGGGAGGAGGTGGCCCCGAAGACTCCTGGGTCTTCGGGGGCTTCAGCGGCTCCGGAGGTACCGGGGCCGGAGAGGATCCGCCCCAGCTCGTCCGTCGCCTCGCGCAGCCGCTCCCGCAGGCGGGGAAGCCGGGCCTCGTCGAACTCCGAGCCCAGGCCGACCAGGGTGAGGGCGCAGACGGGCGAGCCCGGACGCGTGACCACGGCACGGGCGAGCGAGGCGACCGGCTGTTCGTTGCGCCCGTACTCCACGGCGAATCCGGTCCGTTCGGCGTGCTCGATGTCGGCCAGCAGCCCCTCGGTTCCGGTCAGCGGGTGTCCGGCCTCCTCCGCGGCGCGCAGGTAGGGGACCCGGTTGGCCGGGGAGAGGGCGGCGACGAGGGCGAGCGGACCGGCGAACCGGTGAACGGGCAGGGCCTGGCCGGACAGACTGCTGATCATCGCCAGACGGTCGGGGCGTACGACATCGATCACGCGTGAGCGGTCGACCTCGGGCACCTGAAGGTTGACCATCATCCCGGTGCGCTCGGACAGCGCCGCGAGGACCGGTCGGGCGAGCGCTCCGAGCGAGTTCCTGGCCGCCGAGGACGACAGTTGCAGGACCGCCGTGCCCGGCAGATAGCGGTCGCCGGCGCGCAGCACCCAGCCACGCCGGACCAGGTCGACGAGCACGCGATAGGCGGTCGCGCGATGCAGTCCGACCTCCTCGGCCAGGTCGGTGAGGCGCGGAGGCCGGGAGGCGCGGGCCACGGCCTCGACCAGGTCCAGGGCCTTGTCCACCGCGGTGCGGGGTGCTTCGGGCACTTCCGACCCCTCCTTGTGGCGTCGTGACAAGCGAGCGTACGGTAACGCGTGTTGCGAGAGACGATACGCCTGTTACGTAGAGCGTAACAACGGGTCGGATCGAGCGAACTGACCGGTCCGGACAGAGCGACTGCTGAGGTGAAGATGACGGACGAGGCTTCGGGCGCACCGGCCCCGCACGCTCCCGCGGTGAAGGGAGCCGTCGCGGTGTACCGCGGCGCGACGCTGTTCGACGGAACCGGGCGGCCGGCCAGGGGCTCGACGTCGATCGTGGTCGACGGCCCGGTGATCCGCGCCGTCGGGGACGATGCCGTGATCGCCGGGAACCTGCCCGCCGACGCCCAGGTCTTCGACCTCGACGGACGCTTCGTCGTCCCCGGCCTGATCGACGCGCACCAGCACATCGCGACGCCGCCCGACCGGCCCGTCGCCGAGGCGGTGCTGCGCCGGCTCGTCTGCAGCGGGGTCACGGCCATCCGTGACATGGCCGACGACCTGCGCCAGGTCGGCGACCTGGCGAGGGCCACGCTCGTCGGCGAGATCCCCGGCCCCGACATCCGTTACGCCGCGCTGATGGCGGGTCCCGGATTCTTCGACGACCCGCGCACCCACCAGGTCTCCCAGGGCGAGACGCCGGGCGCCGTGCCGTGGATGCAGGCGATCGCGGAGGACACCGACCTGCGCCTGGCCGTAGCCATGGCGCGCGGAACCCACGCCTCCGCGATCAAGGTGTACGCGGATCTCGACCACGCCACCGTCGCCGCGATCACCGCGGAGGCGCACCGTCAGGGCATCCCCGTCTGGGCCCACGCCACCGTCTTCCCCGCCACACCCGGCCAGATCGTCATGGCCGGCGCGGACAGCGTCTCGCACGTCACCCTGCTCGCGTTCGAGGGCACCGACGGGCCGCTGATCAGCTACAAGAACAAGCCGCCGGTCGAGTACGAGCGTTTCGCCGACGGTGACGACCCGCGCGTCGAGGAACTCTTCGCCCTGATGCGGCAGAAGGGCACCGTCCTCGACGCCACCGCGGGCATGTGGGCGAGCGAGGCGCTCGCGGGGGACGGCCCCGAGGGCGCGGCGCGCGCGGCGGCCAACACCGAACTCGCCGCCGTGCTCACCGCCCAGGCCCACCGCGCCGGCGTCGACATCGCGACCGGCACGGACTACGAGACCGACCCCGGGGACCCCTTCCCCGCCCTGTACGAGGAACTGGCGTTCCTCGTGCACCGGTGCGGGATGTCACCCGAGCAGGTGCTGCGCTCGGCCACGCTGATCGGTGCCCGCAGCGCCGGAGCCGAGGACGTCATGGGCAGCGTCGAGGCGGGCAAGCTCGCCAACTTCGTCGTCCTGGACGACGATCCGCTGCTGGACATCGAGCATCTGCGCAGCGTCACGCTGACCGTCAAGCGCGGCCGGCGCTTCGAACGCGGCGAGTTCGAGCGCACCGCCCCCGGCGCCGGGCGGCCCGGCCGCGTGCCGACCACCGAGGGCGAAGAGCCCGGATCGATCCACCCTGCCGAGGAGACCCGATGACCGCCCTCCCCATGATCATCAACGCGCTCGGGCAGCTCGACAACCCGAACGCTCCACAGTCGGCCGAGGCCGCCGCACAGCTCAACCCCTCGAGCGAGCAACTGACCGTCGACGCCCGCACGTTGGCCGACGCCCACGCCTCGGGCCTCACCGCCGTGAACATCACCCTCGGCTACACGATGGGCGACCTGCCCCCGTACGAGCACACCCTGCACGAGATCGACGTCTGGGACGGGATCATCCGGGACAACGCGGCCGACCTCCTCAAGGTCCGCACGGTCGCCGACCTCCACCGGGCCAGGCAGGAGGGCCGGATCGGCGTCATCTACGGCTTCCAGAACGCCGTCGCGGTCGGAGACGACACCGGGCGCATCGGCACCTTCGCCGACCTCGGCGTGCGGGTCGTCCAGCTCACGTACAACCAGGCCAACCACATCGGTGACGGTTCGATGGCGCCCGCCAACCGGGGGCTGACCGACTTCGGCCGGAGTGTCGTCGAGGCCCTCGACGAACACCGCCTCATGGTCGACCTCTCCCACAGCGGTGAGCGCACCTGCCTGGACGCCGCCAAGGCGGCGCGGCGCCCCGTGTCGATCAACCACACCGGCTGCCGGGCGCTCGCCGACCTCCCCCGCAACAAGACGGACGAGGAGCTGCGCCTGGTCGCGTCGCGCGGTGGCTTCGTGGGCATCTACTTCATGCCGTTCCTGAACGTGTCGGGTCACGCGACGGCCGCTGATGTCGTGGAGCACATCGTCCACGCGGTCGACGTGTGCGGCGAGGACCACGTCGGCATCGGCACCGACGGCACCGTCACGTCCATCGACGACCTCGACGCCTACCGCGCGCATCTCGCCGAACATGTGGCCCTCCGGCGCGAGGCCGGTGTCGGCGCGGCGGGGGAGCGCGACGACACGCTTCCCTTCGTGCTCGACCTGCGCGGAGTGGACCAGTTCCGGGAACTCGTCCGCCTCCTGGAACAGCGCGGCTACACCTCCGGGCGCATCGAGAAGATCCTCGGCGGGAACTTCCTGGACTACGCCGACCGGGTCTGGGCCCCGGAGGCTTCCCGGTAGGCGACTCGGATGACCGGGCGGCGCGGCGAGGGACAACGGGCCGTCCCGTGCCGTCGGCCGGCCGCGCCCCCACCCGTGCCCGACCCGATCCCGGCATCGGTCATCCGAAAGCCGGCAGCCCCGCGACCCGTACGCGTACGAGCAGGTCCGCGGCCGAGGCCGGTCCGGCGGTCGCCGCGCCGCTCGGGTCCGGGGTCGGTGACTGCGTGGCCTCCCCGGGCGTCCCGCTCGGGGCAGGGGACGGGGAGCCGGACGCCTCACCGGCCGGGGTGGCGGGTGCGACGCGCGGAGGTGTCGCACGGGGCTTCGCACTCGGCGAGACGGCCGAGGGCGAGGGGGTCGCGCTCGCGCCGTGGCGAGGCGGCCGCTGATCGGCCGCGGCGCCGACCCGTTGGCCGGCGGCCGGGTCGTCCGTCGGCGGGGTCACCTGCCCGGCGGGCAGCCCGGGCGGACGCGTGAACGCGCCTTCACGCCCCACGGCCGACGGGGACGGGGTGCCCGTGGGCCGCACTTCGACACGCGATGCGGCGTCGGCCGCCGAGGTGTCCCTGTGCGCCTTCCGAGCCCCGTTCGGCAGGGGCAGCCACGGCGCGGCCGAGTCGCTTCCGCTCACCAGGGCAGCGAGGGCCGTGGCGAAGCAGACGCAGGAGACCGCGACGACCCAGCCCATGGTGCGCAGCCAGGAACGGCGCCGCCCGCTCTCGTCGACGAACACGGCCCCTTCACCCGACGCGAGGACTTCCGTCCGGCTCCGTCCCTCACAAGTCGATTCCCCCGTTGTCCCTGCCATGCCCCGCTCCTTGACGACTCCTGTCACCGGCCGCCCGTCGGCGACTGCGCGCTGATTCGGATGGCGACGCCGCGCTGATCCAGAGATACGAAGGCGATCCCTGGTTGACTCATTCCGACCGGTTGTGATGCATCTAGGGCGTGCTCGGATCGAGAGGTGACTGTCGAATCGGGTGTCGTCGCAGCGGAATCATTTGTCGGTGCAGTGGAATCGATCGTCTGGTCTTGCTCGCACGGCTCATACATTCGTACTCTTGCTGAATCCGCTCGCCGAGTGAGCTCAACCACTGAGCTCAACCACTGAGCTCAGTCACCGAGCTCACCGTCTGTGTTCACCGACTGAGGAGTCCTCGATGGACCGCACCCGCCTGCAGCAGCTCCTGGCTCGTGAGAGTGCCGAGGCCGAGCGGCGCAACCCGCGGTCCAGGGCCGCCTACGAGCGTGCCGACCATCTCTTCGGCAGGGTCCCGATGACCTGGATGAACAAGACCGCGGGGGCTTTCCCGCGTTATCTGGACACCGCGAGGGGTGCCCGCGTCACCGACATCGACGGACACGACTACATCGACTTCTGCCTCGGCGACACGGGCGCGATGGCCGGTCACTCCCCGGAGGTGGTGGCCGAGGCGGTGCGGACCCGGTTCGCCGAGAGCGGCGGCGCCACCGCGATGCTCCCCACCGAGGACGCGGAGTGGGTGGGCGCCGAACTGACCCGGCGCTTCGGGCTCGCGCGCTGGAGCTTCTCGCTCACCGCGACCGACGCCAACCGCTGGTCCATCCGGCTGGCCCGGGCGGTCACCGGCCGTCCGAAGATCCTGGTGAACAGCTACAGCTACCACGGCAGTGTCGACGAGTCGCTGATCGTGGTCGGCCCCGACGGACGGGGCACGGCCCGCCCCGGAAACGTCGGTGCCCCCTGCGACGTCACCCTCACCAGCCGCGTCGCCGAGTTCAACGACCTGGCGCAGCTGGAGCGCGAGCTCGCCCACGGCGACGTCGCCGCCGTCCTCATGGAACCCGCGCTCACCAACATCGGCATCGTGCTGCCCGAGCCGGGCTACCTGGAAGGCGTCCGCGCCCTCACGCGCGCGTACGGGACTCTCCTCATCAACGACGAGACGCACACCTTCTCCGCCGGCCCCGGGGGCTGCACCGCCGCCTGGGGGCTGGAGCCGGACCTGCTCACGATCGGCAAGGCGATCGGCGGGGGGATCCCGGCGGGCGCCTACGGGCTGTCCGCCGAACTCGCCGACCGACTGCTCGGCCGCGCCGACCTGGACCTGGTCGACATGGGAGGCGTGGGCGGCACCCTCGCCGGAAACGCCCTCTCCGTGGCCGCGATGCGGGCCACGCTGGAACACGTCCTCACCGACGCGGCGTTCGACACGATGGCGAAGCTCTCCGAACGCTTCGAGGCCGGGGTGCGGGCGGGCATCGAGGAGTGGGCCCTGCCGTGGTCGGTGAGCCGGCTCGGAGCCCGTACGGAATACCGGTTCGCCCACCCCGCGCCGCGCACCGGAACGGAATCGGCGGCGGCGGCCGACACCGAGCTGGAGGACTTCCTCCACCTGTACCTCGCCAACCGGGGCATCCTGCTGACCCCGTTCCACAACATGGCGCTCATGTGCCCGGCGACCACCGAGCGGGACGTGGACCGGCACACGGACGTCTTCGCCGCCGCCCTGGCCGAACTGGTCGGCTGAACGGCGCCGTTAACCTGGGGGCCGGGTCAGCCGGAGAGGAACAGCGTGGACGAGATCGACCGGGCCATCCTGCGCGAACTGCAGATCGACGGCCGTATCGCCTATGCCGAACTCGGCCCCAAGGTCGGGCTGTCCGCGTCGGCGGCCCGTCAGCGCCTGCAACGCCTGCTCGACTCGCAGGCGGTCCAGGTCGTCGGGGTCACCGACCCGATGGGCATGGGCGGCCAGGCGATGGCACTGCTCGGCATCGCCGTGGACGGCGATCCGCGAGCCGTCGCCGACGCGCTGGCCGAACGGGCCGAGGTCGTCTACTCGGTGCTGACCTCGGGGGGCTTCGACCTGTTCGCCGAGGTCGTCTGCCCGGTACCGAGGGATCTGCTGGACTTCGTCAACGACGTCGTACGGCAGATCGAGGGCGTCCGGCAGGTGCAGTCGTTCCCCTACTTCGGGATCCACACGCACCGGTTCCTTTGGAACGTGGGCTGAGCGCGTTCCTCGCCGCGGCTACCTCGCCACGCTCCGGGACGCCTTCTCGCCGGGCGTGGAGACCGGCACCCCCAGCGGGCGGGCCAGGCCGATCACCCCTTCGTCCAGGCGCTCCAGATGCCGCAGGACCCGGCCCGTGACGCGGTCGTGACGGGGCGAATCCGGCGTCTGCGGCTCCAGCATCGCGGCGAGGCTCGCACCGGTCTCCGCGACGCCGTCGCCGGCGTCGTCCTCGACCCGTGCGACGAGGACCTCGATGTTCTGGCTGATCCGGCGGCCCGCCAGCTTGAGCCGGGGGTCCGCGGCGACCGTCGTACTGGAGGGAACAAGTTCGGCCGTCGCCGCCAGTGACCGCGCGTGATAGGCGCACGTCTCCAGCAGGGCGACGATGTAACGGGCGGTCTGACGCCGAGCCCGCCACGGAGTGATCGGGTGGGTCAACGGCTTGGTGGAGGACCGCAGATCGTCGAGCGCCGCGTCGAGATCGCGGGCCTTGTCCAGCAGGTCGAGGACGATCCCGCCGCTCAGCTGCTCCACCGCCGCACCGCTGACCTCCCCGAGCCGGGTGAGCACGGTGGCGAGGAGCTCGTCCGTACGGCGGTCGGTGGGCACCGGCAGCACCAGCGCGGCCGCGATCACCCCGCAGACCGCCCCGAGCGCCGTCTCCTGGATCCGCAGGACGAGCACCGCCGAACTGTACGTGTTGAGCACGGTGTACAGCAGTCCCAGCATCGCGGTGACGAAGAAGGACTGCAGGGCGTACGACACCGGGCCGGTGAAGTACATGGCGAAGATGAACAGCAGTACCAGCGCGAACGCGGTCCATGTGTGGTCGCCCACCACACCCGCCAGGGCGACACCCGCGATGACGCCGAGGACCGTGCCCAGCAGCCGGCGATATCCCTTGACCAGGATCTCCCCGGTCGAGGACGTGTTCAGGAAGACGACCCAGCAGGTCAGCACCGCCCAGTACCACCGCTGCGGGAAGAGCAGCTCGCCGCCGACGATGGCCAGCGCCGAACCGACAGAGACCTGCACCGCCGCCCGGGTCGTGGGTCGGTCCAGCCCCCTGGGGTGCGGCTCGTCCTGCTCCACCTCGGCGACGATGGCGACGTCCTCGGCGTCCAGCTCCTCGCGGGAACGGGTCGTCTCGGGGGAGTCGTCGGACTCGTCCTCGGGTCCGTCGAGCGCCAGCCGCAGCCCGAGGGCGGCGCGGGCCGTCTCTCCGATGCCGCGGAAGACATCCTGCACGGCAGCCGGGCCACGGGGCAGGTTCTCCTCGTCCCGGTAGCCGAGCAGCCGGTTGCGCAGTTGTGCCACCCCTGCGCCGTCCCCGGCGGAGGACGGGCGGGTGACCAGCAGCCGCAGCGCGTCGAGATCACGGTGCAGGATGGCGGTCGTCTCGTCCTGCGCCTGGAGCCGGTCACCGGGCGCGGGCAAGGGCGCGTGCGGCAGGTGCAGGGCGAGCGTGTCGGCGCTTTCGGCGCTGCGCGCCGTGAGGATGAGCAGGCCGAGCCGCTCGGCGGCGATCTCGGCATCCGCGATCCGCCGCTGGAGCAGCGAGGCAGCAGTGCTGTCGCTGGTCCCCTCCTCCAGGCGGTTCTGGATCATCATCGCGCTCGCGTGCAGCCGCGCGGTGTGCAGTCGGACGTCGTCCAGGGCCTCCTCGACCCCGTCGGGAGCGGCGTCGAGCAGGTGGATCTGGGCGGACACCAACTGGGCCACGCGGGCCCGGAACGCCTTGCGCAGCCGCTTCAGGACGCGCTCGGGCGTTTCTGCGACGAGGACGAAGCGGGCCACCGCGCTGCAGGCGAAGGCGATGGCGAGGGTGGCGTACAGCCCGGGAAGCTCGGCGCGGCCGGCTCCGAGGAACAGGGAGATGAAGTAGATCTGGAAGCCGATCAGTCCGAGCGCGGTACCGCGGTCGCCGTACCGTCGGCAGTAGACCGCGACGAAGATGAGCGCGATGAAACACACGTCGCCCGCGACCACATGGCTGCTCAGCAGCGCGCCCAGTGTCATGGCCAGGACCGCCACGGGAAGACCCAGCGCCAACGTGCGGGCCTGCTCGCGGCGCCGCTTCTCCTTGATGGCGAACGTCGCGACCATGGCGGTCGTGGCGCCGGGCACCATCTGGGCGACATCGGCTCCGCGCAGGCCCAGAACGGCGAGCGCGAGGGCGACGGCGACGACGGTCCGCAGTCCGGCCATGAGCCGCAGCAGACCTGGATCGGATGCCGAGAACCGGTTCCAGATGCCCGCCCGACTCGGCCGTGCCACTGTCCTCACGCCGCCACTTTTCCCCGCTCCTGCCGTCATGATCCGGAACTCCAGCATGGCACCGTGCGGCGCCCCGCGCCGCGTCTCCCCGCCCGGAATCGAAGACACGCGGATCGGCACGCGGATCGGGCGGCCACTCGCCGAGGGTTACCTGCCGGTCAGGAGAGCACGGTTCACCGTCGGCCGGCCCAGGCCGCCCGGGGCGGCCGCGCAAGGGGCCTCCCACTTCGCCCCGGCGGGTGACAGGTGGCCCGGTGACCTCGGGGCGATTTCCGCGATGCCCTTGTGGGAGCGCTCCCAAATCGTCAGGATGCCGCACATGAGCCCATTGCCGATCATTCGCGGCTACCGGTCCGCCGACCGTGCCGCCGTCGCCGACGTCTGTGTGAGCACCGCGGACGAGGGAGGGGATTCGCGTGCCCGGTATCCCGACGAGGAGTTGATGCCGACGATCTTCGCCGAGCCCTACTGCCATCTGGAGCCCGAGCTGGCCTTCGTCCTGGACGACGGGAGCGGTCGGGCGGTCGGCTACGTGATCGGTACCGGGGACACCGCGGAGTTCGTCGCGCGGTTCCGCGACACCTGGATCCCGCGTGTCGCCCACCGCTATCCCGCCCTCACGACGCGGCCCCGCACGCCCGGTGAGGAGATGGTCGGGCTGCTGCACACCCCCGAGCGCATGATCCTGCCCGAGCTCGGCGCCTATCCGGCGCACTTGCACATCGACCTGTTGCCGGACTTCCAGCGGCGCGGCCACGGAAGGGCGTTGATGAACACCTTCCTGACCGCGCTGCGCGACCGTGGGGTGCTCGCCGTCCACCTGGGCATGGTCACCGCCAACAGGCCCGCGCGGGCGTTCTACGACCGTCTCGGCTTCCACGAGATTCCCGTCGACGACCCGGGCCCGCTCACCTACCTGGGCAGGTCGACGGTGGTGGAGAAGCCGTCGCACGCCGCACGGCCGGTGAACGTGGACGTGGACGTGGACGTGACCGGGCCGGGAGGCTCCGGGCGTCCGTAGCCGCGCGGGTGCGAGGGGGTGGCCGTCCGGGGCGCCCGGCATGTGACGCGTGCCCCGGTTCCGGGGTGCGACGGTCGGCCCGGATCCGGTGCGTCACGGCAGAGCGCGGCGGTCCCGTCGGCCGTCGGCCGCCGGAACCGCCGCGCTCCCGTGACTCGAACCTCAGCGTGCGGCCGAAGCCGTCTCCGGGGTGGCGGCGGGGTCGGTCGGGTCGCCGCCGAGGGCGGCGCGGGCCGCCGGGATCACGGCCGCGATGGCCGCTGCCACCAGGGCGACACATCCACCGACGATGAGCCCGGTGCGGAAACCGCTCTCGGAGGTGAAGGTGTAGCCGGCCGCGCTGGTCGTCATGTGGGCGAGGATGACGCCGACGACGGCCGAGCCGATCGAGGTGCCCAGGGAGCGCATCAGCGTGTTGAAGCCGTTGGCCGCGGCGGTCTCGGAAAGCGGGACCGAGCTCATGATCAGGGCCGGCATCGAACCGTAGGCGAGGCCGATACCGCTGCTGGTGACCATGAGGGTCAGCATGAGTCCCCAGGCCGAGCCCATGAGGACCAGCGACAGCCCGTAGCCGAGGGCGACGACGAGGACACCGCAGACCAGCGTGAACTTCGGGCCGCGGGCGTCCGTCAGTTTCCCGCCGAACGGGGAGACGATCATCATCATGATGCCGCCGGGTGCCATCCACAGACCCGCGGCGAGCATCGACTGGCCCAGGCCGTAGCCGGTGGCCTCGGGGAACTGGAGCAGCTGCGGGATGATCAGCATGCTCGCGTACATGCCGAAGCCGACGAAGATCGAGGCGATGTTGGTGAGCAGGACCCGGGGGCGGGCGGTGGTGCGCAGGTCGACCAGGGGGTCCGTGGTGCGCAGCTCCCAGGCGCCCCAGGCGATCAGGACCACGACGGCGGCGACGAACAGTCCGAGCGTCGTCGCGGAACCCCAGCCCCAGTCGGCGCCCTTGGAGACGCCGAGGAGCAGGCAGACCAGGCCGGCGCCGAGCCCGAGCGCGCCGAGCGCGTCGAAGCGCTGACCCTTCGCGCTGGCCGGCACGTCCGGGACGAGGAACCAGATCAGCGTTCCGATCGCCAGGGCGAGCACGGCGGAGCCCCAGAACAGGACGCGCCAGTTCGTGTACTGGGCGACCGCGGCGGCGATGGGCAGGCCGAGGCCGCCTCCGATGCCCATGGAGGCGCTGACCAGCGCGATGGAGGAGCTCAGCTTCTCCGCCGGCACCACGTCGCGCAGCAGGGCGATGCCCAGCGGCACGATGCCCATGCCCATTCCCTGGAGGCCTCGACCGACGATCATCGGGACGACGGACGAGGAGAGCGCGCAGACGACCGAGCCCGCCATGAGCGGGACGGAGCAGGCGAGCAGCATCCGCCGCTTGCCCACCAGGTCGCCCAGCCGGCCGGAGACCGGAACGCAGACGGCCGCGACCAGCAGGGTGACGGTGATGACCCAGGCGGAGTTCGCGGGCGTGGTGTGCAGGATCTGGGGCAGCTCGGCGATGAGCGGTGTGACCAGCGTCTGCATGATCGCCGCCACGGTGCCGGCGAAGGCGAGCGTGGCGACCACGCCGCTTGCTCGGGCGGTGGGCTGGGGGGCGTCCATGAGGGACTCCTCGGGTCTGTCTGCGGGGAAAGTGATGTGCATCGTACATGCCGTATGTATCACGCATGTGATGTGGCTCGTGCATGTGATGTGGCTCGTGCACGCAGGTGTGGGACCATGGAGCCGGGCCGCACCGAAATGCGCGGGACGCGCGGCTCAGGTGACAGCGGGAGGCGGCAGGCGGATGGTCAGGCCCACACACGAGGTCGAGTACGAGCAGATGCTGCTCAGCCGCCACGGACTGATGAACCACAGAGGCGGCCGGACCAAGGACGGCGTCCTGGAGCGCAGCGCCTACATCCTGCTCAGCCGCATCCGGGTGCAGGGGCCGATGTCGATCGGCGAACTGAGCGACGCCTTCGGGCTCGACGCCTCCACTCTCAACCGGCAGACCGCCGCGGCGAAGCGTGCCGGGCTCGTCGAACGCATCCCCGACCCCGACGGCGGCATGGCCCGGAAGTTCCGCATCACGGACGAGGGGGCGCGGCTCCTCGACGAGGAGCGGCAGGGGCTCATCAGCTCCCTGGACCGTGTCATGGCCGACTGGCCGGAGACGGACATCGCCGCCTTCGCCTCCTATCTGCGGCGCTTCAACACCGACATCGAGCGCATCGGCGGACGCCCCTGGCCACGCCCGTGACCCATCGGCCCAACTACCGCCGGGCCGAACGGGATTGATGGAAAACCCGATGACTCGGCAACGCGCGGCCTCATACGCTCACCCGTATGAACAGTGCCGGGGGACTGCTGAACGTCGTCGATGTCGAGGCGACCTGCTGGGAAGGCCCGCCTCCGGCCGGAGCCGTGAGCGAGATCATCGAGATCGGTCTGACCGTCGTCGACCTGGACCGGGGCGTACGGGTGGAGAAGCACCGCCTTCTGGTCCGGCCCGTACGGTCGACCGTCAGCGCCTTCTGCACGGAACTGACCGGGCTGACCCAGGGCGAGGTCGCGGCGGGACTCGAATTCGCCGAAGCCTGCCGCGAGTTGGCCGCACGTCATGGCGCGGGACAGCGACCGTGGGCGAGTTGGGGCGACTACGACCGTCATCAGTTCACCCGTCAGTGCGCCGCCACGGCGACCCCGTACCCCTTCGGCCACCGGCACACCAACGCCAAGGCGGTCTTCACCACGGCTCACGGCCTGCGGAAACGGCCCGGTATGGCACAGGCCCTGCGTCTCGCGGGACTGCCCCTGGAGGGCAGACACCACCGGGGCGAGGACGACGCGTGGAACATCGCCGCCCTGATCCTCCACCTCGCGAAGGGTGTCGAGGGTTCCATCCTGCCGGGGGCACCGGTTCAGAGGCCCAGTGATTCCCAAATTCGGGAGCTGCTGGGCCTCTGACGTCTACAGCTGACATCAACGAGCGCGGTCACTGACGACCGGGGCGCCTCCGCCCGCTCCACGGTGTGTGGGTCGACGGCAGGCGGGATGGGAGCTGGGGCGGGTGGTGGGTTAAGGGGGAGGGAAAGGCATCCGACGCCGTGCACGCCTGTCCACGAGCTCGCTGGATGGCCTTACGAATGGTCCGGTGCCACACAATGAGGGCACCATGTCATGACCGTTTCACTTCTTAAACGAGTCCTTGGTCCGCTCTTTCGCGCCCCGCATCATGCCCCGTGCTTCCAGCGCGGTGCCTTTCGCTTCGAGGGTTTCTTTGTGGACCGCGTGGGCCGCCTTCCGCACGGTCTTTCCGACGACCTGTTCGGCCTTTGCCTTGGCTTTTTCTCCGGCACTCATCTCGGTACCTCCGCGGAGTCTTACTGGTCGTGTGCCCTTGAGGCGGAGGGCATAACCACCCTGGGGAAGCGTGCCGGATCGTCGGGATCAACTCCCGGACGGGAAAGCGGTGGCGTAACGGCCGCGCTCCGTCCGGCAGGACGGTCGGGGCGCCGCCGATCCCTGCGGTGGCGCCTTCGGGTCCTTCCCGCTACCTCCGTGAGGCCGACCGGATCCATATCGCCGACCGGCTGCGGGAGAAGACCACGATCCGGCAGATCGCCGCCGAGCTGGGCCGCAGCCCCTCCACGGTCAGCCGGGAGATCCGCCGCAACGGCACGGTCGACCCGCGCGGAGCCCGGCACTACCGCCCGCACTCGGCCCAGGACCGGGCCGACAGCCGGCGCCCCCGCCCCAAGCCGGGGAAGATCGCCCAGAACCTGCAACTGCGTGCCTTCATCCAGGAGCATCTGGACCTCCGATGGAGTCCGGAGCGGATATGCCAGGCCTTGCGCACCCGCTTCCCCAGTTTCTGTCTCATTCAGACCCGTTCACCGCCGTTCAGGCGAGACTGCGAGTCCGATACAACGCGAGGCCAAGACGTCCATCGTCCATGAACTCAGGTGAACGCACCTGCACTCAGCTCACAGCCCCACCAACGCAGTTGGAAAGAGTGCACCTTCGGTGATCGCCGCGGACGGCCCCGGCCTGGATGAGGGTGGGATGCTTGGGCATGGTCCCCGAACCCCAGATCGCTCCGTCGATGACCACTCACGTCAGTACGGTGACTGATGGAATCACCAGAGTCTTCACGTGGGAGGAAGACGCCCGCATCGAGGTACGCGCCCTGGGTGGAGAAATCGTGATCGAGGCCAACGCCGCGGGGCTGAGGACCCTGGCCGGCCACCTGCTCACGCTCGCCCAGGACGGCACACCGGATGGCGCCCATCTCCACCTCGAGGAGCACAACGGACTCGAAGAGGGGTCCGCAAGTCTGGTTCTGGAGAGGTGCGACGACGAATGACGCGTGCCAGACGCGTGCCAGGTCGTGCGGAACTACGGGGAACCACGGGCACTGAATCAGCGGCCGCTGGGAACTCCAACACCCTTTACTGACTTCACCCCGACGAGCTGAAGTCAGTAGTGCCGCATCAGGCAACGTTCGCCCTGTCGACGCCCTCGCGTAGCCGTTCGTCGGCGGTGTGCTTGTTCCGCCAGAAGATGTAGCGGCGGATCATGCTGCCCTGCTCCTTGTGGCTGGATCGTTCTCGTCGTCCTTCTCCGGACCAGGGGGCTGAACCTGGGGGCCGCTTGCGAGACCAGAGAGCCATCTCCTCCCGGACCGAAGGGCATCAACGGATAAGGTCCTGTGGATGGACATCACAGACCTGACGCCTCTGGAACGTCGCATCTGGCAGGCGTTTCCTCGTGGTGTGGCGATCGACGTGCGCCGAGACGAGAGTGAGGACCCCGCGACTATTCAGGGCGCGGAGCGGACTGTTCGGGCTGAGGTCATCCGGGCCCTCCTCCTGGGAGGTTCATCCGAACCCGGCGAAGCGCCCGCCCTGCGCATCACCGGAGCGAGCATCACCGGGGTCCTGGACCTCCAGCACGCAGAGATACGCCACCCGATCCGTCTAACCTCCTGCCACTTTCAGCACTCCTTGGAACTCGACGGGACGCAGGCCCGCCAACTCGACCTCACCGGGTCCTGCCTTCCCGCTCTGGCGGCCACGTCCCTTCGCATCGACGGCGCACTCCGGCTCACGAACTGTCGGATAGCAGGAAGTGTCCAGCTGAGCAACGCCGAAATCTCCAGCGGGATCTTCCTGGACCACGCGCACATCGGAACTGGTGGCGGATGGGCGCTGCAACTCGATCATGCCTCTGTCGGCGCCGATGTATGGGCACCCGGCCTCGTGGCACTGGGTGGGATCCGCCTCAGCACGGCGCACGTCGAAGGGGCTGTCGATCTAGAAGATGCGCAGGTCAAGAACGCGAATGGTGATGCCCTCGACGCCGCGCGACTCACCGTCGGAACCGTCCTCAACGCGGGTGGCCTCACAACCGAGGGCCGGGTCAGGCTCACCGGTGCCAAGGTCGCAGGCTGGATCTCCTTCATCGAAGCCAGGCTCAGCAACCCCGGCGGCGTCGCACTGGGCATCAGCAGCTGCGAAGCCACCCAACTGACGCTGCGAGATGCTCAACCAGTCTCCGGCGACGTCAAAATGCATTACGCCAGCTTCAAGGTCATCGAGGCTGCGCCACAGGTCTGGCCGGCCACGGTCCGCCTGGAGGGGCTGACGTACGAGGCGCTCACCCCGCGCCTTCCCGCCGCAGACCGACTAGCCTTGCTGCAGCGTGATGCGGACGGCTTCGTCCCTCACAGCTACGAGCAGCTCGCGGCCTCCTACCGCCGCGTCGGTGATGACGCAGACTCCCGCGCCGTCCAACTCGCTGAGCAGCGTCGACGCCGGGCCACTCTGCCCTGGTACGCCAGGCTATGGGGTTATCTCCAGGACGCGACCGTGGGCTATGGCTTCCGTCCCACCCGTGCCGGTGGCTGGCTTCTGGCACTGCTCCTTCTGGGCTCCGTCGTGTACGGAATGCACCACCCACTCCCGGCCGAGCACGGCAAAGGCCCAGAGTTCAATGCCCCCATCTACACCCTGGACCTCATGCTGCCGATCATTGACTTCGGTCAGCAGAGTGCCTTCACATCCACCGGCGTTTACCAGTGGCTGTCCTACCTACTGATCGCCGTCGGTTGGGTTCTCGCTACGACCGTCGCCGCCGGGATCACACGCACCCTCAGCCGCCAATAGCCCCTGCTAGCGTTCACGCTCTCCGTCAGGAGGCGCTCGGCGTGTCCTGCGGAAGTCCGGTCAACAACTCGGTGCCGCCCGGCACAGCAACCGAGCGACACGTCACAACGGGGCGAACCTTGCCTGATGCGGCACCAGCCTCCGCTCATGGTCGACATTCCCCTTCCATGGGCCTTGGCCGCTCTGCAAATCGGTGTGTATGCCGCTTGGTTGAGGGTGGTCGAGCATGTTCGTGCGCAGGGGCCGGTGAGTGACCGGAGCCCTGACGTCAATGCTGAAGGTGCGAGACTTCAGCAGGCCAGTGAAGCGGCCGAGCTCGCGCTTCGGAAGGCAATCGAGGAGAGCGGCCTGGAAAGGGAGCACAGCCGGCGCGGGGTTCGTGGGGCGCTCATGGCGGCGGCCGCACCACAGATGTCAGATCGGCCGGGAACCACGACCACGCCGGACTCGACATGAGTGTCTAACTGAGTGACAACGGCGACGAACAACGGCGGACGCCCGCGGACATTCTCGGACCAGCCCAGCAGCTCAGAGCCACGCCACCCCAAGGAACCGCCCCCTCCCAAGTTGCTTCGGGACGAAGCAGTTGCGTCGCAAAGGTGCGTTGTATGAGCGACGACGTTCCTGCCTGCCCTGAGTGCAGCCAGCCCATGAGATCTGGTGGCCTCGTGCTCTCCGAGCGGGAGGACGATGGCCGACGGACCTGCCGGGCGCTGTGGAAGTGCACCGACCGACACGTCTGGTGGCGGTGGGCCGACCGGCCGGACGAGCCATGGGAGCTCTGCCCTGTGCCACAGCTGTTCCGCTGACATCCAACGCTGACATCAACGACCACGAACAGCCGCGACAGTCAGCACCCGGCAATGGCACCCACACGAGCTGGACCGCGGGCCGCGCAGGGGCGAGATCGAACTCCTAAAGCGGTGGTCAGCGGCAACCTCTTCGAGACAAACGGTGCGGCTACTCGAAGGACGGAGCGGCTGCGACCAGCAGACTGCCCGTAACCGCGGCGGCTGTGGTGGGGTTGATGCTGCATTCCTCTGCAACCGTCGTAGCCCAGCAGTCCCCCCAGGTTGCTGCCCAGTCGCCAGCCAGGTCACTGTTGGGGTCGAGATCCTCGGGCTTGCCCGTGATGCCATAGGCATCGAGGAGCCGCCGCTCGACACCGAACGGTTCGCCCAGGGCGAGCGCCGGGTACTCACTGATCCAACGCCGGAGGATCCGTCCACCTTCGGCGATCAGCCACGCTTCCCCGTCGTTCTGCTCACTGTGGAAGAAGAGTTGGGCTTTGCCGAAGTGGGCGCTCAGCTCTCGGCACAGGTCAGTGATGTGCGCCGTCTGCCGTGGATAGGGCAGGCCCAAGTACGGTCCGCCGACCAGAGTCCACCCTTGCACGGGTGGAGTAACGACTACGGTGGAGAACGGCTCCTCCTCGTCGTGCGCCACCTCGTCGATGAGTTCCACGCCATCGGCCCAGGTGGTCTCCCGTACATTCGCCAAGCCGAGGGCCTTGACCACTTCAGCCTGATCGGCCGACTCCACCGCGAGCCATGAGAGCCAACAAGCGTGTATGAGCGGTGCGGAATCAGTAGTCCCCATGGCCTGCATCGTAGAGACGGGCAGAACTCGCGCTCCTGGCCTGCAGCGGGCGAGCCACTGCACGAACGTGCCATAAGCGTGCCAGATCTCGCGGGGAACCACGGGGAACAGCGGGGACCAAGTCGGCAACCCCGCGGGACCGCGTCCAGGTCCACCGCAGGTCAGAACAAGTTCTGCCTCCAGAAAACACAAGCTTCCCAAGCTGAGGTACCAAGTGCGCCGGCGCCCCGTCGACCGAACTCGCGAAGCGCGGTACCTGGCCGGACGCCTCTTCGTCGCGGGCCTGAGGAGCGATCTGTGGAGGAGAACCGGGACTGACGGTCATGAACCCGCTGGACCCGCGGCGTCGGACTCTTCTTCCAGGGCGAACCAGGGCCCCCGGTCCAGGCGGTCCCGTACGACCTCGCGCGCGTCGGAGTCGGCGATCCGGTCGGCGAGGAGCCGGGCGCGGGCCCTGAGTTCCGCGGCCTCGGGGGCGCCGGAGGCCGCTGCCGTCCGGGCCAGGATCTCGGTGGAGAAGGCAACGTCCCAGTCGGTGAAGTCATCGGGGTGCTCGGCGATCAACTCCGCGTAGCGCGGGGCGTGATGAGCGGCGATCCGGGGGCGGCCGATGGCCAGAGCGGTCTGCGCGATGGCGTATTCGGCCCGGCCGTGATTGGCCGGGGTGCCTGCCTCCAGCCAGTGGTAGCACGCGGCGTAGGCCTGGTAGAGGGCGCGGTCCTGTTCGGCGCGCGGGGTGGCCGGGGTGAGGTCGAAGAGCAGATCACCGAGCGCGTTGTTGAGCTCGACGGCGAACCAGCGGTGCAGGTCGCGTTCGCGCGGCCGGCGGTTACCGAAGGCGCTGACCACGTCCTGCCAGCGGGCGAAGCCGTGTTCGCGGGCGATGACCTGCTGCGCGTCGCGTATGGAGAACCGGCCGGGGTCCACCGGGCCGCCCCTGGCCGCGCGTTCGGCGGCTCCGGGCTTGCCGTGCCGTACGGCCAGGCGCAAGTCCTTGGCCTGGGTGCGCAACTGCCCGAGTTCGGCCCCGGCAGGAAGGTCAGGGGTGGTGCTCGTCATGGTGCGAGTCCTTCGGGCCATGTGTGCGGATGCGGGCGGGTTCACCAGAGGCTGATCCTTCACGGCGCTACGCGTCTTTGCCGGCTTCCTGAGCCGCGCTCTCCAGCCGGTTCCTGTAGTTCTCCCACCAAGCCGGGCCACCCGGCGCCATGCTGTCGTTGCCCTCGTCCATCCCGACAGCGCCGTCGATGAGTTCCCGCACGATGTCGGCATGCCCGGCGTGCCGCTGCGCATCGGCGATGACGCGCACCACCGCATGATGCAGCGTCACCTCGTCGCTCCCCTCGGGCCACCAGGGCACCCTGCCGGTCGTCTCCAGCGCCAGCGCGTCGATCGTCGCGTCCGCGTGTGCCCACGCCCGGCGGTAGAGCCCGACGATCTGCTCGCGTGACTCGTCGGCCGTGACCCACATGTCAGCGTTCGGCTCCGCACCGTTCTCGAGCCAGGGCAGCGGCTCACCGGACGGTCGTCCGAAGGTGTCGCCGAGGTAGCCCAGCTCCATGGAGGCCACGTGCTTGACCAGGCCGAGGAGGTTGGTGCCGGTCGGTGTGAGCGGGCGGCGGATGTCGTACTCGGACAGGCCTTCGAGCTTCCACAGCAGGGCATCACGAGCCGACTGCAGGTAACGGTGAAGGTCGGCCTTGTGATCCGTTGACGTCATGGCGGCCAGTCTGCCGCTCACATGATCCGGCCGCGGTCCTTTCCGCCGCTCGCGGCGAACCGGATCATCCGACCCGGTGAGGGAACTCGGTTCGTCGAGACGGACAGTCGGCTGTACCGGCAAGGGGCGTTCGGGTTTCCGCGCCAGGAACGTGGCGACCGTCCTCTTCGCTCCTTCGCCGGGCTCCTGCAGCAGTTGAGAGGTGACGACGAGTCCGGCCTGCTCCAACAGCGAGACGATGCGATGCGGTGGCTGAAGATGGGACTCGAAGGACACCGGATGGCCGCCGAACGCGTGCGTCGGACGCACGTGTACATCGTCTCCCACATAGCCGGCCATCATCAGCCGGCCGCCCGGTGCGAGCGTGCGATGGAATTCGGCGAACACGACGGGCAGCAACTCCGGCGGCGTGTGGTGGGTGGAGTAGTAGGCGAGGATACCGCCGAGCTCGCCGTCCCCGATCGGCGGTGCGGTCATCGAGCCCACCGTGAACTCCAGGCTCGGGTAGGCCTGTTGGGCCACTTCGACCATCTTCGGGGACACGTCGATGCCGAACGGGCGCACCCCCAGGTCCGCCAGATGCGCCGTGACTTTGCCGGGCCCGCACCCAAGGTCGGCGACCGGCCCGCGGTCGGCCGCCCGCACCTCCTCCGCGAACACGGCCAGCATCGCCCGTGAGAGCGGGTCCAGCTCCGCCGGAGCCTTGACGAGTTGCGCGTAGTCGGCGGCGACGGCGTCGTACGACTCCCGGACCGCGGCGAGATAGGAGGGCTCAGTCACGCCGGCGACTGTAGAGGACGGCACTGACATTGATGCTGGTACCCAGGTTCCCCAGGTTCCGGTGGTCGTGGCTCGGGCACTGAGCCGCACATTGTCGTGGTCGGCTGGATTGAGTAGGGTCACCGGCGTGAACACCGGACCGGCGCTACGCCACACACGGACGGGCCATCCGGTGGAGGGCTGATCACGCGGCGGGTGCGGAGAAGGCATCCCCTCGGTTCCGCACGCGGACCTCCCGGTGCAAGTGCACTGCGAGTCCGAGTTTCCGTGCAGAACAACAATGAGGTAGGCCGAATGACTGTCACCTTCAACCACACCATCATCGCCTCGAAGGACCGCCACGAGTCGGCGCGCTTCTTCCGCGAACTCTTGGAACTGCCGGAAGCGCCTTCCTGGGGCCCGTTCACCAACATCCAGCTGTCCGATGGTGTGTTGCTGCAGTTCGCCGAGCCGCCGGTGGAGATCCAGATGCAGCACTACGCGTTCCTGATCGACGACGACCTGTTCGATCGGGCGTACCGGCGGCTCCGTGACCACGCTGTCGAGCACTGGGCCGATCCCCAGATGCGACGCTCGGGCGAGATCAACGACGAGCACGGCGGTCGAGGGGTGTATTTCAAGGACCCCGCCGGCCACGCGATCGAATTGATCACCCGCCCGTACCTGTAACCGGACGGGACCTGGTCGGGCGCCCGCGCGCCAAGCGCGTCGGCGCCCGACGGGGCGCAGGTAAGGCGGTGCACAGGTCGCCCCGTATGCCGGAGTGCGGCTGATTCACCCCGAAGGGTTGTTTTGTGGCGGGTCGCGGTGAACCGGGTGTGGGTGCGGGTGCCCTGGGGAGAACCTGGATCGTACGCGAAACGCCGTCATCGAGGAGTGCCGCGTGTCCGAGGTCGTTTTCACGGCGGATTTCGCCTCGACTCGTCAATGGGTCGCGGGCCACTCCTGGGCCTATCCCGACGGCGGTCCGGTCAATCCGGGCGATGGCAAACTCGACCATCTGGTGACGGACGCCGCCTACTCCCGGACAGGTCTGTTCCGGGCCACCAGGCGACCGGACGGTGACTGGGACGCGGGCCTCCTCACCACGGAGGGCAGCGCTGACGGTTTCATGATCCGCACGGGAGACGTGCTGGAGACACGGGTCAGGCTGCCCACGGTGACCGGCGCCTGGCCGGCCATCTGGACGTGGCGGGACGGCGGCCAGGAGATCGACGTCTTCGAGTACCACCCCGACAATCCCGACCTGTTGGAACTCTCCAACCATGTACGCCTCACACACCGCTACTACCGGGACCCGTCCATTCAGCCGGGAGCCTGGGTCGACCTCGTGGTCGAGTTCGGCGCCCACCGCGTCGTGTGGTGGGTCAACGGAGTCCGCGCCTTCGACGACCGGCGCGGAGTGGGGAGAGCCTGGCACGCCTATCTCATCGTCAACCTGTCCGTGTGCGCGGGACGCTACCACCCGCCGCCGCCCCCCGAGGCCACCGAGATGGACTACGAGGTGGCCCATCTGACCGTTCGCAGGCCTCAGTTCGACGGGCACTTCCCTGTGACGGTGGAGGACGAGGTCGACATCCTCGACTGACGCCGGCAGGGGTGCGGTCGGCGACCGGGGATCCGCGACTCGTGACGGGCAACGGGTGATTGCCATCCGGTGGTGGACATCCAGCAACGGGCTGCTCGTCCGATCAGCGGATCGTCCCATCCTCGGTGTGCCTCGGTGCGCCTCGATAGCGGGGGCAAGTCGGTCACGGCCGACGGGAATCGGGCCTCGGCAGGTGCATCCGCCGCTGCCCCCGGGCCGGAAGTACGGCATCAGAAGCGACGATGCGCTCGTGCACGTCGCACCGACGGGTGCCGAGGGCCATGACGAATCCGCAACCGGGGCGGGACGCCCCCGAGGCCGCGTACGTCAGTCACGTCGGCAGTTGCCGCACGTGCCAACGGGAGTCGGGGCGTTGCCCGCGGGCCGCGCGCCTGTGGCGTCTCTACCAAGCGTGGCGCAACGGTCACCCCGCATGGCCCGAGGACTCGGAGTGAGGGCCGGTCATGGAGGCCGGTCGTGACGTCCCCCTCCGTCCCGTTCCTCTGGCCGGCGATCCACGCCACCGCCGGGGCGTGCGAGGTGCCGCCAATCCGCCGCTCCTTCCGCTACGGATATCCAGTGGGCGGTGGGATGATCCCTCCTCTCCGTCGAGTGCGGGGCGTGGAGAGGCGCCGTGAAGGTGAGGAGGTTTCATGCGAGGCTCTGGGCCGATGCCCGCCGATGATGTGTCCCTGCCCGACGTCACCGGTTCACTCGCGGCGCTGGTGCCGCGTCGCGCGACCCGCCAGGACGCGGGTCCGACGCGCGCCGCCGTCCTGATCCTGCACGGGGGTACCGTCGACAGCAAGGCTCCGTCGCGACCGTGGAATGTCGCGGGCGTGCGTATGCGGCCCTTTGTACGTGCCGTGGCGCGGGCTCTGCCGGACGAGGGCACGTTCGTCGCTCAGGTGCGCTACCGCCACCGAGGATGGAACGGTGCGGACGCCGACCCCGTCGCCGATGCTCTGCGGGCCCTCGCCGAACTCGCCGCTCTGGTGGGGGAGGTGCCGGTCGTGCTCGTGGGCCACTCGATGGGCGGTCGCGCCGCCCTGCGTGCCGCGGTCGCGCCGCAGGTCCGGGCCGTCGTGGCCCTTGCGCCCTGGTGCCCGGAGGGCGAGCCGGTCGCCCACCTCCGGGACAAGCGCGTGATCGTGCTGCACGGCGACCGTGACCGGGTCACCGACCCCGCGGAGTCGTTCGCCCTCGTCCGCCGGGCCGCGGAGGCGGGTTCCTCCGCGAGCGCCGTGCGGGTCGAGGGCGGCGACCACGCGATGCTCAGACGCGCGCGGATCTGGCATCGGGCGACGGGTGAGACGGTCGCCGGCCTGGTGGCCCGGATCGACGCCGGGCCCGGCCTGCTCTCCGTCGAACGGCCGGGCGGCGAGTCCGGAGTTCTCTGACCGCCGGACGGGCCAAGCCCTCGGTCGACTCCCGCCGCTCGACTCGCCGGCTGTCCGTCACTGGCCGTACGTAACCGGTCGGGTCCAGCACGTCGTCAGTGGCCGGGTGAGTCCAGTCGGGCGTCCGGGTCAGGGCTGGGGGAGAAGGGGCGGCGGGCCCCGGACGCCAGTCGTGCGGCGGACGCGGGAAGCGGGGCGCCCGTCGACGGATCCCAGCTGAGGATCCACTCGAAGTCGCGTTGCAGCCGACGGGCTTCGCTCCGGACGAGTGTCGGTATGTCGCCGCGTTCGGAGATCAGTTGGGCATAGATCGGCGCATCGTGCACGTGGGGATCCTCGACTCGCTCTCGTGGTCTGACGTGCCTCGAAGGTAAGGCCGGGACGTGGCCCCAGCGGTCATCCGGCCAGCTCGGCCAGAACCGGTCAGAGTGTGACCAACGGGCGCCGTGGATGTCGAACGAGATGTCACGGAACACCAGTTCTGTGCACACTTCCGACAGGTCTGAGACGGCGGCGCACACGAGCGGCAGGTCGGGAGGACGAGTGGGTCGGCCGGTCGGGTGGAGTTCAGGACCGGTTCGGCCGGGTCGGTGGGGCGGGCGTTGGGTGCGGGCGGGGTCGGCGGCGGGATTCCGTCGCGCCAACGGGCGTGCTCAGCCGCCGTTTCGAGCACGGCGTGTGTCCTCACCGTTGCGCTGCGAGGTGGTGCGATGAAGGTCACGAAAATGTATCGGACATCTGGGACGTGGATCTTCACATCGGGTGCACAACATGGCTAAGTTGGCGACCAGGCCGCCCGACTCCCTCCGGCGAAGCTCGCCGGGCGGCGCGGCCTCCGCCGAGTCCGGCCTGCCCTCGTGGCAGCTGGAGCCGGGGACCCACCGAACTTGGGGTGAATCGACCCAACTGCCTTACGGGGCAGGGGTCGTAGGGCATACCTTCCGGAATCGTCCGCCCGAACCCGACAGCTAACCCGGTAGGCGGACGACGGAAGGAGCACCACTCCATGGCGCCGGAACGCACCCCGCCCAGCGGCGAAGAAGTCGCCCGACGGCTCTCGTCCCTCTACGACCAGGCGGAGCTCGCCACCGGTAACTTCAACGGGACCCGCGCCTCGGCGAACTCCACCCGCAGGCCGGGCCGACGGGGCGCCGGTCAGGGGGGCGGGGGTTCCGATCCCGCCCAGCAAGATCTGATGCGGCAGTTGTACGACGGGGCACGCTCCCGGTACGGACCCTCGGCTCCGGCCACCCTTCCGGCCGACAGGCCGTCGGGGCGGGGCGGCGAGAGTGCCCGTCCGAGGGAGGGTGCGAAAGGCCCCAAGGGGTCCGCGGGAGAGCTTCCGACGGTGTATCAGCTGGAGCAGATCGTCCGGCCTGTCGCCGAGTTGACAGCGGCACCGATGCGCGAGCTGACCGCCGGTCCGGCTTCGGAGCCGGCCGCGCGCCCCGTCCTGGAGCTGACCGCGGGTCCGGTGACCGGGACGGCGGCCGGTCGCGCCCCGGCACCGGGAGCCGACGCGGCGGGCCGTGCGGCGCTTCCCGCAGGGTCCGCTCCGGAGGCCGCCTCGCAGAAGTCCTCGCTGCACGTCAAGAAGCAGACCGCCCGGCGCAAGCTCGCCGCCGCACAGGAGCTGATGGCACGGCACGCGGCACGGCAGAGCATGCCCGTCGCGCAGGCCCCGGCGATCGAGTACTGGCGGGTGGAGGAACCCCGGCTCCCGTCCTTCCCGGCGGTCGGTCAGACGGGTTCGTTCCCGGCGGTCGGTCAGACGGGTTCGTTCCCGGCGGTCGGTCAGACGGGTTCGTTCCCGGCGGTCGGTCAGACGGGTTCGTTCCCGGCGGTCGGT